>JAURLB010000237.1 GCA_030831445.1 Candidatus Nanopelagicales bacterium
CGCAAGGGGCATGTGGTATCCGCGGACGATATTGAAATACGCAGCCCAGGTAGAGGCATCCAACCAAATGCACTGCCACGACTACTTGGGGTCACGCTTCATCGCGACGTCGACCGTGCGGATTTCTTCTACGAAACCGATATCACCCCTCCAACTATCGTTCCAAGGCACTACTCGTTTCAAAGGCCGTGGGGATTGCCTGTGAGATTTCATGATTATGCAGAGTTGTCACAACTCTCCAACCCAGATTTTCTCGAATTTCACCTTTCATATAAGGACATGGAAATTGATATTGAAGATCGACTGTCCGCACCATGGAGTGCTGGACTGATCGTTCATTCACCCGACCTCTTCCTCAATGATCACATTCTGGACTTAGCTTCGGAGGATGAAGGCGTACTTAGTGCATCGGTATATGAGTTGCAACGCGTAATTGACTTCACTCGACGGCTCAAGGACCATTTTGGAACGGCTGGAATTCCAAAAGTGGTAGTGAGCATGGGTGGTTCCTCATTGGATGCACCTCTGCCAGAGTCGAAGCGACATGCTGGATACGAACGGATTGCAAGGTCTATCCAAGCAATGGACACTGCAGGAGTTGAACTGCTGGCGCAGACCCTTCCACCTTTCCCGTGGTACTTAGGAGGTCAGAGATACTGCAACCTCTTTGTGGACCCAACAGAGATTGCGAATTTTGCAACCGAATTTGGGATTGGCATTTGCCTGGATATCTCGCACACCAAACTTGCATGCAACTACCTAAGAATGTCATTTGGGGATGCGATAGAGACGATCGCCCCACATTCGCGACACCTTCACCTCGTTGACGCAATCGGCGTCAATAACGAAGGGGTTCAAATCGGCGAAGGAGACGTTGACTGGTCGTCGTTGTGTGGCCAGTTAAACAAATTGATCCCTGAAGCAAGTTTTATTCCAGAAATTTGGCAGGGTCACGTCGACAACGGCCAAGGTTTCTGGATTGCACTCAACCGACTTGAGAAGTTACTCAACGCCTAAAGGTCCTGGTCAATAAATTCGCTGTCAATTTTGGGAAATGCATCTGTCAATGATGATTTATCAATATTAAATATATTTGCTGCTTTGAAACTTCTTTTCAGATCTACAAAAACCAGTGAGTAGTTGTACAGCAAACTTTGCATACCTTTTGGATACAGGTGCTGTCTGCGAATATCTACAGAATTTACGTCGTCATAGGAGTGTGCTGGTTTTTCAATTATTTGATTCTCTTCGTCAACTTCAACAAACTTAAAGAGCGAATTGTCCAGTCCGATTAAATATATGGTTCGATAACCCATAAAGACGGCTGAAGCGATGGTCTTGTGTGCTGTAACCGAAGCGTAGCCTCGCGGTTTTAGAACAGAATTGGAACGAGACCAACCGACCAATTCTCTATCATCAATCCATATTTCAACTTTGTTTTTAATTGATTTGGTGTACTTCATCCAGTTATGCGGAAGAATCAGCTTGATTCTCGGTTGAGACTCCAAATAGTGCCATATTTCTTCACTGCGTTTGCCTTTAAATACGGATTGCGAACCAGGTTTGGTAATCGGGTCTGACAAACAAAAGAAATCGGGCACAATCTTTTGTGCGAGATCGCTCAAAGGAAACCAGTTCAGTACAAAAACATCTAGATTGCCGCTCGACTGGGCTGCGAGCACGTTTTCTATATTAAGACGATTTGTAGATGGACCACCAGCGATAATGAGTGCATCTTTGTTTCTACAAGTGCCCCTAATTTTTTTTGTACACTGATGCGCCTTTCGCAATAGTCTCCATTCCAGAATTGATCTGGCTACATAGATCAGCAATACTCTGAATTTTTGTAACCCAAGCAGAGTTACTGAATACTGAGGATTCGTGGTCAGCCGTGTCCTTGATTCAATCCCTTTGATCAATTGACTGATTTGACTTTTCATAGATCGCAGACTAGTTGTAGACAGTGTATTCTTAAACGTATGAAACTGACCTTTCAGTTGCTTAGCCGAGCCCAAAACTGCTTTCCAATCAACAGTCGTGATCGCGACGTAATTAGGGTGCCTTTCGAATGACCGCGACAATGACCATCCCAGTTTCGCAGCCTGATATCTCAGAGTTGGAACGAAAAAATGTCCAATCGGCTATGGATTCCACCTGGATTTCGTCTTCCGGAAGTTTTGTAAATAGTTTTGAGCACAGATTTGCTGATTTACATGGCACGTTGTCTTGTCTTTCTGTTTCGAATGGTACAGCTGCTTTGCACCTTGCACTATTGGGATGCGAAATCGGTCCAGGTGATGAAGTGATAGTTCCATCACTTACATACGTTGCTACTGCGAATGCCGTGAAATATTGCGGTGCCGAACCAGTATTCGTCGATGTCAATCAAGAAGACTGGAATATGAATTGCGAGCAAGTTAAGGACGCAATAAGTAACCGTACGAAGGCAATCATCGTAGTTCATCTTTATGGCATGCCTGCAGAGATGTCACGACTTCGCACAATTGCAGATCAATACGGAATTTTTCTAATTGAGGATGTCGCTGAAGCTCCTTTTGCTACTCGCGATGGCACAATGACGGGGACTGTTGGAGATGTATCGACCTTCTCTTTTTTTGGAAATAAAGTGATCACTTGCGGTGAGGGAGGAGCAGTAGTCACTAATGATCCAGAAATCGCTGCGCGGATGAAACTATTGCGAAGCCAGGGAATGGATCCAAACCAAAGGTATTTTTTTCCCGTAATTGGATATAACTACCGACTCACCAATGTCGCTTGCGCAATTCTTGATGCCCAATTAGATCGCTTGGAAGAGATGCTTAATCGTCGGCAACGACTTTTCAGCCGATACGAGCAAGCTTTGAGTGGTTTAGATGTGGGGCTTCAAATGTCTAATAAAAATATCACCGTCTGCCCTTGGCTTTTTCCTCTGCTGATCACTCAAGGCGAAAACACTCGCTCATCAATAATCAAAAAATTAAGGGAGCAAGGAATAGACACACGTCCCTTTTTCTATCCAATTCACAGACTACCTATGTATACGGCAGCCAGAACTTGCGGAAGTCTTCCAATAACAAACCAGTTAGCTAATTGGGGAATGAATCTGCCAACTTCAAGCGCCTTTACAGATTCAGAGACTGACTACCTGATTGCACAAGTCGAACGTGCTTTTCGCCAATAAAGTATGACTATTCGTGTCGCCATTGATGCGCGCCTTCCAGAGTCGTCAGTCGGTGGGGTTCAGCAGGTTATTTGTAGTTTGGCGCAAGGTTTTTCTGAATTATCGAATCCGGAAATAGAGCGATATTGGATTGTGTACCGGCGAACAAACTGGTGGAAATCATTTATCCCTCCACAAGATGTCATCCTTCAGGTATCGCCTCCCGGTGGTCTATTAGGAATGAAAATTGCCAATAGCTTGCCAAAATTGGTGACGTTCCTGAACCCCTTGTTATCCAGGTTCTTGTCGACCTCGTACCCATACGACAAACTCCTCAAATCGAAATCAGTAACCATTGTTCATCTTCCTTTTCAAGAGGGTTTCCATACTCGCCTTCCATTTATTTATCATCCACACGACCTACAACATTGCTATTTGCCAGAATTTTTCAACAAGAGACAGATTGCACATCGGGATACCATATGGGCGCAGAAGTCCGCCGAAGCGCGAATCGTCATTGCTGAGACTTCTCAGGTCGCCAGCGATCTCATTAAACATTGGAGCATTGACAGTGGTTCAATAGTTATTGTTCCAAGTCCACCACCGATTCGACCTAGTTCCATCAACTCGAATAGCAACGGGCGTTATCTTCTGTATCCAGCAGCATTTTGGCCTCACAAAAACCATGCACGATTGATTGAATCAATTGCTGCATTGCGCTCTAAGGGAATTGATGTGAAGTTGATTCTTACGGGTGCGAAGATTGGGGTCTTCCCGTCAGTTGAACGACTCACCAGAAAACTTGGGGTTGAAGACTTGGTTGATTTTCGTGGTCATATCTCGGATCAAGAGTTTGAAAGTGTTCTTAAGGGCTCGATCGCACTAGTGGTGCCAACACTTTTTGAGTCTCTAAGTCTGCCGATCTGGGAGGCTCAACGACTCGGAATTCCTGTTGTATGCTCAAATACCGGTGCACTTCCACATCAAGTTGGTGACTCTGCACTCACTTTTGATCCGCTGAACGTTGGTGAAATTGCCTCGACAATTCTCGAGATCTGGAGCGATGAAAAAATTCGACAAACGTTGAGTAGCAATGCACTACTCAGATCAAAGAACTTTACCTCACTAGTTTTTTCACTCGCTTTTAACGGGCTATATAAACAAATTTCAAATATTCCAAAGGCACCTGAAGAAATTATTGCGCTAGAAAAACTCCAGTCAGTAGTTCAACCCTGATCAGTATTTCTTAGTTTTGATTTAGCTTGCAAGTGGTCGGATACTGACAGACTTTTGGATCTCCGTGCAGTCCCAATTCCTAATCCAACCATCCAAGCTAAGCGCTGTAATTTTACAGAAAACTTCTTAAGTACAGAAATTGGATTACGACTAAGCACATGCAAATTACTTCCGTTCGAATAAACGTTCAAATGCAATAACTCTCCCAATTTTTCAAGTCCGACAAATGAGA
>JAURLB010000238.1 GCA_030831445.1 Candidatus Nanopelagicales bacterium
ATCCGATGCCTTAAACACGAGTTCCTCTGATTTATCGGAATTAACTCGAAAGATTTCTCCGGTGAGCAGGTTTGCTCTCAGGCCACCCTTGGAAAATTGAAGTTCCCAACTACGCCATGGGGTAGTGCTCGTCATGTCTAAATGAAGTGAAACCTTCAAGCCCGAATCGGTTACCAATTGAGCATCAACCGAAGTGTCAACAATTCCATCAGTGATGGAGGCGTCGGTTGAGATTTCAGCATTTTCTACAGAAGCAATCTGTCCAACCAGCATGTCAATTGCATCAATTTCGTGACTCAATTCCAGGAGCACACCTCCTCCCAGATCAGACCTGGCAGTGACGGAACTTCGAAAATCGATATCTTTTCGCCACAGCGAAAGGTGCTGACCATACCCAAAGGATGCGGATCGCAAGTTGCCAAGCGAAGCATCTGAACAAAGCTCGAGCAACTTGAGAGGCGTTTCGGCGAATCTCAAGTGATAGCCAACAAGTACAGAAGATGGAAATTGGTGCAAGGTGTCAAGAATCAGATTGGCATCTGCAAGGTTGTGGGCGAGGGGCTTCTCAAGAAGGATTCTCTGACAGTACGGCAGTGCCGATTGAAGGTCTCCTGCATGCATTGTTGCCGGACTTGCAATAACGACAAGGTCTGGACGCAAACCTAGAGTCGCAGTTGGTTCGTTAACAATTTCAATATCTTCACCATCAAGTTGTTGAGTTGGCTGCAACGAGGAGGAGCGCTTAACAATTTGAATTCGTGCTTTTGGGTAAAGCTTGCGTAGCGCTCGTGCATGGCGTCGGCCAGCGCTGCCTGAGCCAAAAATAACGAAATGCTTATTGTCGAGAAGCTCTGAGCTCATCGTGCCAAGCCCAGAGATGTAAAGAGCGAGCGTATGCGGGTGTTGTCTTCATCGAAGCAGACAAGTTGTGGTGCAATTGATTCAGTTGCAGCCTCCCATTCCGACTGCGAGGAGGATCGCACAAATTCAAGTTTTGACTTAATCACTATTGGATCAAATGTGTTGGTCCAATTGTTTCCGGTGTCAGGCGTTGAGAGTGGTGATGCGAATCGGCAAAAATCAATACTGCTATGGCCAATTGCTTCTCCACGTACTGAGATAAACGCAACTCGTTTTCCTCGTCCGAACAACTCGTAAGCGATTGTGCTATCAACCGTCACCACCACGTCTGAGTCCAAAAGCCTCGGGTAACTGGCACCTTCTGATGAGCAGGGGTGAAAGGTAAATGGGATCTCTCCCAATACCTCCGCATAGAAAGCGTGTTCCTGCGGCGTAGTTTCTGGACGTTTTCCAACAATATGAAAGTCCAAGTTGTTCTCTGCGCAGTATTGGCCGACCACCTTTGCTACATCTCGCTCTATTCGGTAGTACTCAAAAAATGAAATCGTACGATTTCCAGTGTGCATGTAAGTGTCATGTGAGAGTGCTGTAGTTGACAGATCATGGGAAAGATTTGGGTGAGAAGAAACAAATGAAATCTTGGGCCTGGCTCTTGCCGTGAGTGGTTTTTGTGGATATGAGTTGTTTTGAAGATTGCCTGTGGCAATGAAATTGGCGCGTATGTACTTACGCAGTAGTGAGATTTCGGCCTCGCCAAACATGCAGTAGTGGGAAATGCTTGGCTTTCCCCATCCATGATCGATCTGCAACAAATCAAGAAAACCGGTCTTCGGTTTACGGCCGAAGTTGTCCCTTCTTCCATTTTGAATGGCAATGGTTATCGCTTTTGGGAAACGGTGATTTATGAAATAGAACGGCAAAGAATTGTCAATCAACGTAACGATCACTTTGGGTTTCACTAATGCGATATAGCCATAGAGATACGTTTGCATGCATGGACGGCCATATCGAATTCCGCGCAGCATGGCCCAAACATTTATTGAGTACAAAGATGTATCAAATACGGTTGCCCGAGAAGTATCAATGAATGGGTCCAGGTGCCGAATGGATGATTTGTCGTAAATCAACAGTTCTGATCTTTTTGGGAAACTCCACGAATGGACGCTAGAGATCGCGCGAATCATAGACACCAGAGTGCTTATGCGTGTTCTAAATAACTGGAACACAGTTGGAAACTAGTTCCTTCGCAGTTTCGCTCTCACCGGCAATTCTGATTCAAACACACGCTTTACTCCATCGCCGAATGCAAGTTCGATATTACGGATATCGCGGACTAGTCGGTCGAGGCCAGTTGGTTCAACACTTGCAGAGTGGTCGGTTCCCCACATTGCTCGATCCAATGTGATGTGTCGTTCAATGAAGGTTGCACCCATGGCTACTGCGGCGAGTGTGGTTGCAAGACCAGTTTCGTGTCCTGAATAACCAATTGGAACCTGAAATTTATCTTTCAAAGTGGAGATCATTCGTAGGTTCAGTTCGCCTGGTTGACAAGGGTAGGTGGAAGTTGCATGAGCAAGCGCATACTTTGATGATTTGACCACTGTTGCAGCGCGATCAATCTCTTCCATTGTGGACATTCCTGTCGACAAGATAAGTGGAACACCTGACGCGACAAGTTTCTTTAGCAACGCATCGTCAGTGAGCGAAGCCGAAGCAACTTTGATGCATACCGGATCGAAGGTGAGAAGAAAGTCGACGGAGGGCAAGTCCCATGGCGAAGCAAACCAGTGGATGCCTAGCTGCTTTGCGTAGGTGTCAATCTGCTGGTATTCCTGTTGACCGAACTCGGTCCGTTCCTTATATTCAAGGTACGTCATGGTGCCCCAAGGGGTCTCACGGATTTGTGATTTCTGTTCTTCCGGCACACACAACTCTGGTGTCCGTTTCTGGAACTTCACAGCATCGCAACCGGCTGATGCAGCGACATCCATCAACTTCTTGGCAATTTCCAAGTCACCGTTGTGATTGATGCCGATCTCGGCAATGACATAGACGGGTTGACCTTCACCAATTTGGCGAGAACCTATTGAAATATGAGTAGTCACGCCAA
>JAURLB010000239.1 GCA_030831445.1 Candidatus Nanopelagicales bacterium
AGGAAGTTTTTGGCGAAGTCATTCGGTGTGTCAAGGGTTGGGCGGTCGGAGTTCCGAAACGATTTAGTGATAAATTGGGTGAAGTTGAAATTGAGGCAGAATGGTTATTGGCCAAATCAAAAAATAAATGGATTGTGGTGGGTGTATTTCATATCAACTTCCCTATTGGGTTTGGACCTAGTAACAATCCATACACCGATGGCCCTGTGAATTTAGATCTAATTCCTCCGATGTCTGTGCAATGCATCCTTTGGGATGCAGCGCGGTACCCGGAGTTCATCCCGGAAACTGGTTGCCCTAATGCTCTCCCGTGATTCATTTTCTGCCGATGGAGTACATATGCTGAGGCAATCGGGACAATTCTTTAATGATTCAAATAGAGCCGTCTTTTTGAAAGTTAATGAATAACAGTTCGATTGATTCGTGAAGTGATCATTTAAGAAAAGTTGGCGGAGGCTGAATGCATGGAAGCGTTCGCTCGACTTTTCATTCCTTTGCAGTGGTCTCGCCCACAATATCTCTATGCAAGACGACGCTCTTTCCCTCGTCTCTCAAAGTGCAGTATTGCTTCCCTCACTTGGACATAGGCTTTTCTCAAGTCGCCGATCAATTCTCGTGTCATGGTGTCAACAGGTTCAACGCTACCCACTTGGTTTCTCCAGCTCCGGGGATCGAGAGGGAGTGCATCTAGGCGGTCATAGCGAGCAATGTTTGCATCCAAGTATTTGATGGCAAAAGCTACACGACCTTGAGGGTCAGATGCCAACGCGTTTGCCCGCATTTGATCTAGTATTTGAACATTGCCATAGTCACCAGTTGAGAGAATTCGTGCGGCTTCCCCTGTAATTTCGAATCCGGCCGCTATTCCTTTACCAGTTCCGTACTCAATCAACGCACCATACGCATCAAAAGCAGCTTTGCCCTTTGCCGGGACATCAGCAAAACTCAAAATCATTGCTTCAAGTAATGCGGGCAGCAGATTATCTTGATCGGTCAATGTGAGTAGGTTCTTTGGAAATGCGAAGACTCCCGCATCTGTGGAGATTTTGTTTTCTCCTTCTATCTCCATTGACATCGCACCGAGTATTCGCGCAACTGCAAAACCTCGTATTGCTGCAACGCGAAGTTCGTCTGGTAGCGGAATGAACTCTTCCAAAATACGGGCTCGACGCCATAGCCAGAACGATGAACGCAGAAGGTCGGGAGAGAATTTAGTCAGCGCTGATGCCAATGGATGGGTGAATGAAGTAACGACACTTGGGTGTACTGGATACCTCAAGAAACTTGAAATATAAACTGACTCCGCTTCGGTGGAGGAGAAAACCCAATCCACACCTGATGCGGTATTCATGAAGCCCTGGATAATTGATTCAGTTATTTCCCGAGCCGGATGTCCTTCTCCAAAAGGAAACTCTTGAACATTCAAATCAGTTTCTAAACGTTGGCTGTGCACTGTTACATACATTGCTTGATCAATTTCTATCAACGGTCGCGACTGTTCTAATGCCTCCTGCAAACGCTGACCGAAGAGCGACAACCGCTCTGAATGTTCACTAATTGGAGCACCGGTCTTATGGTGTACGGGCATCAAGTAAGAACTGAGGCCCTCCGAAAGAACGTAGAGAAGCTCAGATGAAGGCCTCATCAACCAGCTGTCAATACGATGGCTCAATGCTTCAAAATCATCTGCAATTTGGATGGAAACCTGTTGACCAGGCTCCCACTCAGGAGTTGGGCCGTGACCTGCAGCCCATATGAGTGGTGGAATTTCTTTCTTGTCGCCATCTCCACCAAATCCCCCACGAATCAGCAACAGTCGTGTTGCTTCAACCGGATCTATCGGCAAGCCTGCAGTATCTCCGAGTGATTCACTTAATAAAGTTTTCGCCAATTCCGGCCAAGTTGAATACTCCTCCAGGAAAAACTCCACAGGGCTTGGGGCAAATGAATTTGGAACGATCCCATCATTCTTTGGCCACCCATCAATGATCGCTGCTTTCCCATCTTGAGCCGTTGTCATCTCTAAGATTCGAAACAATGACTGACCAATTGATGCCTCCAAATTAGACAGCGCCGTTGTTGCAACAGACTCAAGCGCTACGGCGAGCTTGTGCTTAACTAATGCAGTCCACTCAAAAACAATCGCCTCTGACATCTCTGAAACGGCTGCTTGAACTGGTTCGGCAGATAGATATAGCGAATCATCCGTATTAGACGCAAGATGAAGTCTCACTTTTTGGTCAATTTGTTCCGCCAATTCTCGAGCCTTCTTCGATTCTGCATGTAAAGAATTTGATTCCGCCATCACACTCGTTTTTGCTGCTTCAAGTATTGAAAGCACTACGGGCATGCTCAGCAGGGCTGAGAACTCCGTTGATGTATACAGAACACGATGCAGGATCTCAGTTCCCCACCTCTGAAGATCGGCTTCAAGTTCAGATTCAAAAATTGGATGCTCTGCAATTCTGATCTGTGTGGCGCGATCACTCAGTAACTGCACCCAAGTATCAGGACTCTGTTGTGTAGTTGAGGTAAATGATGCATTGATCTTGCTCGATACTTCCGCTATTCGATCCTTCACGATTTCAGAAGACATGAAAGTATCTCGAATTTGTACTTTATTTAGACCACAGTCCAGCAAGAATTTATCAATATTGCGCAACTTCAAATCACTGATTATTTTTTTGTCGTCTAATGAGTCTCGATCATCATCAACAATTGAATTTGCAACCGATCGGAAACCAACAGAAAGATGTTCAATAATTGATCGATGAAGCAGCTTGTTGAGATAGTCGCGGAATCGATCGCGACCTATAGAAATTGTTGCGCTGCCGAATGAAGAGGCAACGCCTCTGAGGAGGGCAGGTTGGAAACCATAACCACCACCATTTGCACTAGCTATAACGTGAGAACTCACGACACTGCGATGGAGGAAATTTTCTTGATGCCTATTCGACGTCACGACTGCAGCCAAGAAATTAGCAACTGCGCGATATGCGTTCTTAGAATCCAAAAGGTCGAGGCCATCAATATTTTTGCGCCCAACGAGATAGATGCTGTGTGGCCCTCGCGTATAAACCGCATCCCAGTATGCAGACATCATCTCTGACATAAATGCAGCAGCGTTGGCAGTCATCGCATCGGTCTGAATTGATCCGAAAATGTCTGGCGTGAAAGCGACCAAGACTGGTAATGCACCGTTTTTTCTGGGAAATCGAACAAGGTCAAGCACATCAAGCATGATTCCCGCGCCAGTGCCACCCGACATTGAGCCGAC
>JAURLB010000240.1 GCA_030831445.1 Candidatus Nanopelagicales bacterium
AAATTGGCAGACGCACCAGCTTGAGGGGCTGGCGCTCGAAAGGGCGTAGGGGTTCAAGTCCCCTCTTCGACACCATTGTTTGTAGCATTTGTCAATGGCCATCGTTGATTCGTACGGGGTCTTGTCGCTAGAAGAAAAGCAAGAGATCCAACAACGCACGCTGCGAGTTCTCGTTCTTGGACAAATGGCTGGTTCTGCCGCACTGTCAGCAGCAGTGACGGTTGGCGCTTTCGTCATTCAGGACATGCTTGGACAAAAGACGCCGTGGGGAGGCATCGCTTCAGCGACCGTAACCGTCGGTACAGCCTTCATGGCGCAATTGCTGTCACGATTGATGTTGCGGCAAGGTCGACGTCGTGGATTAATGCTTGGGTATGCACTTGCCTTAATCGGAGGATTAATTGCGGGAAGTGGAGTTGAAATTCAGTCGCTACCGCTGTTTCTTCTCGGATTGTTTCTGTTTGGAAATGGGCAATCTGCGAACATGCTTGCTCGATATGCAGCAACCGATTTGGCTGAAGTGAACCAACGTGGAGCGGCGATGAGTCGAATCCTTTTTGCATCAACATTCGGTGCAGTTCTCGGGCCAGTGATGATCAAACCAGCTGAACACCTTGGACAGTATCTCTTCGATTGGAATCTCTACACGGGCCCATGGGTGTTTTCCGGGTTGTTCTTCATTACTTCGTTTGTGAATGTTGCGATTCGCCTAAAGCCTGATCCACTGATTGTGAGTGGTGGAACCCTCTCGCAGAGATCAGGAACAACAGATCCGGAGAGCAAATTGCAGCCAAGTGTTGTGCAGTTTCTCGTTTCGTCTCCGCGCACCAGATTGGCGTTTTACGGAATGGTGGTTTCGCACGTCACCATGGTTGCAGTCATGACCATGACCCCCGTCCATTTGAGGGAACATGGACATGAAACGGTCAGTGCCTACATCATTTCGCTGCACATTGCCGGTATGTATGCGTTCAGTCCACTGGTAGGTAAGTTCAGCGACTCAAAAGGAAGAGTGAATACTTTGCTTGTCGGCTGCTTGGTGCTCATTGCAAGCACGGTCATGTCGGCTCTGGCGGGCAGTAATCCTGCTGTTTTCTTTCCCTCGTTGTGGTTGCTTGGAATTGGATGGAGTTTCGGCCTGATTGGCGCTTCAAGTCTGCTCATTGATTCGGTACCGATTGAACAACGTGTTCGAGTTCAGGGTGCAGCAGATTTAGCCATGAGTCTGTTTGGTGGATTAGCCGGATTCTCCAGTGGTTTCATTCGAAGTTCTATTGGGTTCCCATGGTTATCGCTTCTTGGCACATGCATCGTTCTGATGTTGATCGCTGTTTTATTGTTGAATATTGTTCGAACCCAACAGGAGTAATCATGCCGATATGGAGAAACTGGGCTGGTAACCAGCGGTCGCGCCCGGCGATCGTCGAGAGGCCTGCTTCTGAATCCGAAGTGATTGCGGTAGTCAATCGAGCTGTGAGCAATAGGCAGCGAGTGAAGGTTGTGGGATCTGGACATAGCTTCACTGGTATCGCGGTACCCGACGAGGTGATGATTGATCTGTCGAAGATGAATCGAATCATTGATGTCGATTTGGAACTTGGGCTCGTAACTGTGCAGGCAGGCATCGTGCTTAGTGATCTAAATGCTCATCTGGAGGGACAAGGTTTATCGATGCCGAATCTTGGCGACGTCACCTATCAAACAGTTGCTGGCG
This sequence comes from Candidatus Nanopelagicales bacterium, assembly GCA_030831445.1. Classification (GTDB taxonomy): domain Bacteria; phylum Actinomycetota; class Actinomycetes; order S36-B12; family UBA5976; genus JAFMIT01. The sequence goes on from JAURLB010000240.1 coordinate 1,715, forward strand.
CCGTATCCACATCAACGCATGGAACGGGCTTGCACAGGACTGGACTCGCCGCACAGATTGTTTCATTCCGATTGGTTACTGCAGCGGGTGAAACATTGGTCTGTAACAAACAGCAGAATGAGAGCGTCTTTCATAGTGGGCGAGTGTCTCTCGGTGCTTTAGGCGTGGTTACTGAATTGACTTTGAATGTTGTTCCTGCATTCAATCTTCGAGCGGTTGAGCAGCCGATGCGCATTGACTACGTATTGGACAATTTTTCACACCTAATTGAAGACAACGATTTTTTCGAGTTCTATTGGGTTCCACACACACGATGGGCACTTACAAAGGCGAATAACGTCAGTACAGACCCTGTCGACTCACCTGGCAGATTTCGAACTTGGTTCAACAAGATGTTCCTTGAAAACTATGCGTTTGGAGTGTTATGTCGTATAGGTCGACTTTTCCCACAGTTGATTCCAAGGTTGGCGACCATGCTTCCGTCATCGGGACGTGTCGAATATGTGAACATCAGTCACCGAATCTTTAGCAGCAAGCGTTTGGTCAAGTTTTACGAGATGGAGTATTCGATCGCTTTGGAATCTCTGGCCCCTGCGTTGCGAGAAGTGATGAAGATGGTTGATGATCGCAGGTATCGCATCAGTTTCCCGGTCGAAGTTCGATGCACGGGGAGTGACGACATTCCTTTGTCCACGTCAACGGGCAGGCGCAGTGCATACATTGCAGTGCATATGTTTAAAGGCTCCGATTATGCCGAGTATTTCGCAGATGTAGAAGCGATTCTGCGTAAGTACGAAGGACGGCCACACTGGGGAAAGATACATAATCTCGATGCGAGCGACATTTCTAGCCTGTATCCTGAATA
>JAURLB010000031.1 GCA_030831445.1 Candidatus Nanopelagicales bacterium
AGACGACCTCAGCTATGTGCCGACTACATCGTTGCTTTCGGTACTGAAATTGCCAAGGTCTATGAACAGCACATAGACGCCAAGGTGTTCGTTGGTGGAAGCCTCAGGAACAATGCGTTCATTTCTGATTCAAGTATCAAACCATCAAACAAATCGATTATTTATGTTTCCCAACTGCCGAGTGCGCCGGCGTTGCCAAATGATGTGATTGCCTACTTGCAAGACCAACCCATCACCTATAGCGAGTTCTATGCGGCCGAAAAGATAGTCGTAGATATTCTTCACAACTATTGCATTGCCAACAATCTCGAATTCACAATCTGTGGAAAGCAATCCTCACAATGCGAAATCGAACAAGAGTTCTTCGGCGAAGTTGCTACAAGCGGACGCAATTCGCCACTCGATAGCTATTCCACGCTTGACGCGACGCATATTGTTGTCACGCTGGATAGCACTCTTGGCTACGAATTCCATGCACGGGGCAAGAGAGTGTTGTTTATTGGGGGCCGATTCATGCATCATCAAAACGAATCGGTTAGGCATATGGCCAGCGTTACATTCGGGTTTCCAGCAAAACTTCCGCAGGAGGGCCCATACTGGGTCGCCGATCTTTCCGAAGGGAAAATCATCGAACGTTTGAATTTTCTAAGTCAAGCAACCGACAGTGAAGTGCGCGCATTGAATAATGAATTTAAAGATCGGTTCATGACCTTCGATCCAGACAATGTCCGACTGATTCAGTTCTTCTCATCTATCGGTATGCCAGTGCGAGTATTGCCATGAGTGATGCAGCCAACCGCTATTTAGTAACGACTCACGACCAGGGCACATGGCCTTCGGGCGCTCAGCTCGTTCTCATCGATTCCGGATTGCAAAACACGGCTGTCTCTGAACACCTTGTGAGACGAACCGAAGTTTGCCCAATAGATGAGCGACTTAACCGCCATCACCAGTTATCTAACTTATGCAGCGAATTACTCGAAGATCTCACCACCTATCTAAATGCCATGCACAATGAGAGTTCGTCAGCGCAAACCTGGAAAATCCGATTGGGTTTGTGGCTTCATCATTTTGTGGACACAGTTTATGAACGATGGTTGGCCGTTTCGGATGTCGAAGCGCAGTTTCCAAGTCTGAAGACTGAGCTCTTTCCCACCGACCCACAAACAATTTGCCCTGAACAAAGTTTTGACTTCTACCCAATCTCGCAGTCGGCGCAATGGAACCATTGGATTACTGGCGAAATCATAAGATTTAACAAGCAAGTTGAAGTTTTCAGTTCAACCAGAGCGCATCAATGGCACGGCGGTGCGCCGGGCAATACCAATGACCGAAGTTTCAAATCTCGGTTGCGAAGTTCGCTGCGTTCATCTCTTCTCCAAATTGGGCTCATGTCGCGGCATATTCTTGCAACGACATACCTGCCTCGAAAAACCGAATTGTCCCTTGCACTACGCATGAAGTCATTACCAACCATCTGGAGCGAGCCAACGGTTCCTCGTGCGCAATTCAACACCGAAATGAGAAATTCGGTGGATTTTCCGAAAACTGTTGAAACCTCTTTCAATGCATTTATTCGTTCGGTTATCTGCTCGCAGATTCCTCGGTCAATGGTTGAGGACTACTCCGCTCTCTCGCGAAAAGCAAAAAGTGGTCGTTTTGCCCGAACTCCTCGCACGATTTTTACAGCGAATCTTCATGTAACGAGTGATCTCTTCTGTATTTGGATGTCACATAAACAATTGCAGGGCTCACAGATTCTTCTCGCACAACATGGCGGTCAATATGGCCAGGTAGCGCCACCAACGCGAACCGAGGAACACGAGATCGCAACCTCAAACAAGTATTTTTCGTGGGGCTGGAGAACAAACGATCGTCATGTAATCCCCGCTCCAGCAATGCCGTTGGTCGACATCACCCCCTCGTCAACGAGCGTTAGTTCTAAGAATTCGCTGCTTCTGATTACCGACTGCACGAGCCGATACGCGCGTCGACCTTGGCCGATTAGTTCCGATAATGCTCGATATCTCAATAATCTTTTCCAATTCGTCGACAATTTGTCTTCGGAGAACCAGTCGGCACTCCGTGTTCGCCTTCATCACGACCACGCAAAGTACGACTTCAGTCATTCCACACGCTGGCTGGATCGCTTCCCCCGCATCAATTTGGATTCTGGCCATGGGCCGCTTACTGCGCTGAGAGACCAAGCCAGGCTCATCGTGTGCACATCGCTGGGCACATCTGAACTGGAGCAACTTGCCGCAAATCAACCAACGCTCTTTCTCCTCAACCACAACATTCATCCTGTTCGGGACAGCGAGCAATCGGTATTTTCCGAATTAGAGCATTCGCAAGTGCTGTTCCGCGATGGGTCTGCGCTCGCCAAACACGTTCAGACAATTTGGAACGACGTTGAAGCTTGGTGGTCCTCAAGTTTGGTGCAACAGTCAATCGGTCTCTACAAGGACCATTTTGTCGAACAGTCTGCAGACCCAATTTCTTTTTTCCAAAGAGAAATTCTTGCCACGGTGAAAACGCCAACATGACGACTGCATTTCTCTTTAGTTCTGCCGGCGCAACTTGCCCCCAACAAACAAGCATCACCATTTCCTTCAACGGTGCAGTCCCCAGTTGCGCTGCGGAAGTTGCGGTTTCATTACCCAACTACGTTGAGTCGCACGATGAACAACTGCGCAGCCAGTTTCTTGCATTTGTTCATCAAGTCGGAACAACAGATGTTGATGGCAAATCAGTCATTCAACATTTACAGATAGATCCAGCATTTAGCTTTTGGTGGATGACGCTCTTCGCCCTTCGGCGATGGCACGCTGAAAGCGGCATAATTCAAGCCATAAAAATCCTTGCACTCGAACAGATTCTGGTTGATTTAAAGATCAGCACGCTGCACATAGAAGTACCTGAAGGCTCGGTGCAGTCTTGCGTTGTAGATCTTTGCAAGAAACTGGGCATCAGCGTTGTTTTGCGCTACCCAATCAAACGACGTTTGCAGATCCTCATGCAT
>JAURLB010000032.1 GCA_030831445.1 Candidatus Nanopelagicales bacterium
CTGCGGTCAACCCGTCACCATCTGGCAAAACTAGATCAACGATAATCAGATTGGCATCTTTGATAGTTGTCAAAAGAGAACTATTGAAAACAGAAATTGTTGAGAATTCATCAATGACATTGACGTCGTCTTGCCCAGACAACCACTCAACCAACAGCCCTCGAAGCATTTCTTCGTCCTCGAGGATCACCGCAATATTGGCTTTGGTCATGATTGACATCAATCTACAGACTTCTCGATAGCGATGAGGGCATCCTCTATTGTGAACGGTTTTTTGAGTATGTCGTAATTTTCGTGGCGCCGAATGCGCGGTATCGATGTTGCGTAACCAGTCATATAAACGATATGAACGTCATTATTGAGAATTTTCAATTGGGCCGCAAGATCTCTCCCATTTTCATCACCAAGTCGGATGTCAATGAGAACTACATCCAACGGATGTGACTCCGCAATAGCCATTGCGTCAGCGATTGAAGTGGCTGTCAAAACTGTCATTGAACGATCGGTCAATAAGTCGGAGAGAATTTCGAGTAGGGGTAAATCATCGTCAACGAGGAGAATTCGATTTCGTATTTGATTCGCATTCAATCGGTCTTCATCAGTTACAGACTTGTCGGCCTGATCGTTCGTTGAGACAGACGACATGTTGATTCGGTTGTTTGCAATGTTCGTTAAATTCTTAGCAATGTCCTTCAGAGAATTCAAAGGCTCGCTATTTTGTGTAAAATCCGAAGGACTAATTTTTTGCAGCATGCCGGGCAAAGTGGCCAGCGCATTATTAAGTTGACTTGCGATGTCGCCCGCAAAGTTAGCAACTGCATGATTCTCTCGAATTTTAAAGTATTGTTCCCAGTTTGCATTTTCGGCTAATTCGTCATAGCCCACATGGACTTCAATGAGCCGGTACCTCACCGCACCCAAATCGTCTGCAAGATCATGGATATAGATGTATGACGTGAACTCCGTTGAGTCAGAGCGACGAAATTTAATAAAACCCTCAGTTGGGATAGGAAACACGTCGCCTGTGGGCTGCATGTTTAAAACTCGAAGGTATTCAGCAGAGTTAGTTTGAAACGTGGAGTAATCAATATCGGAAATGAAGTCAAAGACGGTAACTTCGTCCAATTCCGTCATACTCATAGTTTTGAACAATCGACGAATAGCGCTATTGGCATAGACAAATTTCTGGTTGCTTGTGCTCCAGATAGCTATTGGAACTGCAAAATAATCCAAGATCTCAGTGTTCGGTAACTTGAATTCCACAGGGAATAGTATGCCTCACATAATTGACATAGACGACTGATAAGTCTGATCTTGAGGGATAACCCTCTACTTGAGAAATGTTAGACGTATTAAGAATTATTATTGTTCAAGTAGTGTGCTTGTATGACTCCGGCGGAATCAACGAAAGACAAGTTCCGCGTCGCCATTCTTGAAGATGATCCCTATTTCATGGATTTATTAGTTGATGTTTTTGAGAAGAGTGGAAAGTTTGAGGTGCTAGCCAAATTTACGAACATCGAAGATTTGGTAAAAGAAATACCAGTTTTTATGGAGAGATTCATCAGTCACCCAGAGGAGTATCCAAATCTCCTATGTATGGACATTCTTGCTGGCCCTTCGGCTGATTTTGGAATCGACGCCATCAACGGAGCCTCGTTCTCGTTGTATCTCAAGAAAGCGGAAGTGAAGATCGCAGTGGTTTTAATTTCGTCTTTAAATTCCGCACATATGACAACGCTGATAACTAATAACTTCCCTGGGTTCTTGTATTTACAGAAAACATCCAAGATCACTGATGAAGTAATCATCGAAACTGCGTTGCAGGCGATACAAAGTATGAAGGAGTACCAATGAAGCCTGTTTCTCGGATCAAGTTTGACCCTTATCTACTAGTGATATTACTAGTTCCTTTTTGCGCTCTTTGGTTGCCGCTCCATCACTTCGTTAACGCCGAATTTAATGGAACATTTGTAAACGCGATGCTATTTGTGATTCTTGTGATGTTGATCGTATTGGCTGTGCGTAAGAGGAGGAATACCGTATTAGAGGTTGAGAGTCTTGCCTTCGAGCTTAATGCTCGAATTCTTGAACTCGAATCGTCTCACGATTTGGTAACCCGAATTGATATCGAAACGAGAAGAGAGGTTGGGGTTTGGTTGCACGGTGAAGTTCAATCGTTCCATTTAGCTATGGCGAGACGCATGCGGTCCGGAGATGTGAATGGGCGAGACTTAGCTGATGAGATGGACAAATTTAGTGAAGAGACAATTCGTGCATTCGCGCATCAACTTTATCCACCTGTGTTGGAAGTCTCTCTCGATTTGGCTCTCAGAGACTTGTTAGAAGGTCGAGCGACGTATCAGACAAGTAGCGCTCTCTCAATTGAAGATTACACATTGCAAGATTTACGAATTTTGCCTTTTCGTATCCGTTACATCCTTTACCGAATTATCGAAGAGTGCGTACTTAATGCCGAAAAGAAATCGTCCACGAAACACATCAGCGTGGAGTTAAAACTTGAAGATGATTTCATCGAATTGAATGTTACGGACGATGGTGGTCCGGTGCCAGAGCCTTTGGTGCGAGGGCTCGGAACGCGTTTGATTAATGACTATCTTGCGTCAGTTGGTGGCAACTTTCATCTCACCACTTTTGGGCCCGGTGCACGTTTGACAGCCCAATTTCAACTGAGAGAAAAGTCGCTTCAGGAGAAATGAAGTAAAATGACCTTCGGTGTCGCTCAACTCATAAGAGAAATGGTTTTACTGAGAGACGAATCAGAGTATTTGGACTCGTACCTCTTTCGAACCGCTTTTGCGCAGGGCGCCAGTGGTGCGCTTTTGATTTTAAAGACGGAAGAACTCCAGGCATCTCAGGTAAAAACCGAAGAGTCGGGTTTTGTCAAATGTTTTTCAATCGGCTTCGAGATGGATTTGTTTGCTGCGACACTCACCTCATGGAACAAGTTTTTAGAGAGTCGGCTTAAATATGGGTTTGAAGAAGATCTCGATTACTTTGAGGCAACTTGCATCGAAAGTACATCAAAGGAGCAAATCTTTTATTATGGGCATGCCCTACGAGATGGCCTCGGAGAAAATTGTGGCTGTGTCATCTATTCGTCAACTACGGCTTCAAATCATGAACGTATGCACTCTCTCATTGGTGGTTTCACGCCCCTCTGTTTAGCCCGACTCATGGCTCCAGCTCAGGCACAATGGATTAGTGAATTTGAAAAAAGTTTTCAAGTCGCCCACATTAATCAATCTATATTTCCAATATTCGGGGATATTGTTAGGACTTTGGGCCATGAAATCAATAATGTACTGGCCACTATCTCTTTGCAGCTACAGAGTCTGAGCCACAACAGCGAAAGTTCGAGCTACGTACAAACGGGGGTTACTCGATCTCTCCAAGCGGTTCAGCGCATTGATCGCTCAGTCGAAGTTTTGGAAGCCTTCAGTTCAATCGTTTTGAATAAAAGCAACACTTCTTTTTTGGAAAGCTACGTCACGGCTACTTTTACGACTTTGACCACCCATTTTCCTAAGCAGTTTTTAACTGTCTCAGTTGATCAGAATCTTGAGTTGGATACACCAATCGCACTTGATGGTCCTTGCCTATTGTTTTTGATTCATAACTTCCTACGAACCTCGTATATCGTGACACCAGAAATTAGTGATGACCCGTTAATTGCCAATTGTGTTATTGGAAAATGCAGCGAACATTTGAATTGCGCAACGCTTTCGATCAGTGCGCTACTTGGGCCTGCTATTGATCCTGTTATGGACTTTATTCGTGCCTACTCGGGCCACAAAATCGGGGGGCCACTTGCTCCACCAGTAATTACTGTGATGAATGCTGCGAAAAAACTTGGTGCAGAATTTAAGGTGCTGAGAAAATTCGATGAAGTAACACTCGAATTACATCTTCCACTCGAGTCCTCGTAAAATTTTGAAGCGTTGGCTATTTGGAATTCACGAAAGAAGATGTCGCTTGTGGAGTTCTGACCGCAACTGGAATGACATCAAGACTTCCAGCGCCAGATCCAGACCACTGCATCAAGGTATTGCCATTTAAATCTCTTGCCGCGTAGACCCATGATTCATTCACGGTATTGATTGTCAACGTTTGTGTGATCTTTGGCGTATTGCCATCGTAGACATCAATGTGCACCGTGTCGTTGAGTGCACGCATTGCAATGGGAAGAAGGGTGTGTCCACTTTCCCCTTGATAGATACCTAGTGTGGACGTTGCCCCACTTGTTATTGATTCGCCAATCAAATCAATCAAATCGGAGGGTTGCAACTCCCGAGTTCGTTGACTTTCTGCGGACACAGCAGGAAGAATCTGTGTACCCCACCAATAAGAAATTTGCTGTGCGAGTTGGTCCTTGGTGAGGTCGCTCGTGTTGCCGAGATGCAGACCATTTCTCTTTTCATTAAAAAGTTTGCTTGCCAGAACCACCATTCCTTCGCATCGGCCGTCGGCAAGACGTTCGTTCATTGCTAGTGCAAATGAGGATGCAGATGGGTAGGGGTCACAGGTTGTGGATGATGAGTTTTGGCGACAAATCGAATCGGATCCAAATATAGATATCAGGAGCGCAATGCTCTCGGCAGAGGTTGGTAGAGATTCAGTCCAGTTTGAGAATTGAAAACCATCTACTTCCGGATTAAATCCTGAAGTCAGGGTTGCTGGCAACGGATTGACCTTCTTGTTGACGACTTTTTGCGTCAGGTTCGGTGAGGTGGCTAGGTCTGTACCTGTGTGATCAAACGGCGTCAGCGTCCGAGCTAAAGCCTGGCTGACTGGGGAAAGGGCAACAATCACGACTCCGAGGAAAACAAGAAACTTCTTTTTGAAGCGCGTGTTTTGTGAAGCACCACGGGACATCACGGAAATCATGAGGGATACCCTACGCGACTTTCGAGTTAGCCCTGATGGCTACATCTTGTTTCATGCCAACTAGTTCGGCAGATTTACCCTAATTCTTAAGGAGAAGATTGGAAATAGTCAGCATTCACCTGCTTACAGGTCTGAGCAAGGCTGTTTGAGCAACGCCGGTTGGGCTATTTGCGGGCAGTAATTGAGTTTGAAGCAAGCGACACAGGGCTTCGACCGTACGCATTTATTGCTTGAACTCTAAAGGTGTATGTGCGTCCAGAAGTCAGGCCCGAAACAGTGGCAGCTGTTGTGGTCGCACCACTCACGGTGACAGATTTAGCAACGGTGGTGGTTCCATTGAGATAGGCGGTCACTACATGACTCGTGATCGGGCTCCCGCCGTTTACTCCCAGTGTCCATGTCACCCTTGCCGTTCTGTTGGCAGATGCAAGGGCAGTAACCAAAAGTGGCGCAGACGGTGCACTTGGAATTGTTGCGTTCACCAAAGTTGAAGCGATTCCATCTCCTGCAGTACTTATTGCCCGAATAGACACCGAATACGTTGAACCATTTGTCAGACCACTGACAACGATAGGTGAAAGCGTGCTCGCTGGTGATCGAGTGAGCCATGTAACACCACCATCAAGGGAATATTTGTAGTTTGTGATGGGGGATGTACCTGCTGACCCAGCAGTGAATTTGATGGAAAGTGAGCCCGAACTCGGGGTAATTGTGATGGCGGTTGGTGCACTCGGTGCAACTGGTGTAACAGCATCGGGACCGGAAGGTGTTCCACCCAAAGGATCAAGATACAAAAGGTAATTGGGTGAGCCTGTTCCTGGACCAATGACCACATTCGGTGTTGCCGCTGTTCGCAGCATGGAAGCAATTTGCGAAACAGTAGAACTGGGATAGCGACCGAACAATACGGCCGCAACACCAGCAACATGCGGGGCGGCCATGGAAGTGCCAGAGATAGTACTGATAGCGGCCGAGCCGCCTATCCATGATGAAGTAATTCGTGAGCCCGGCGCAAAAATATCTAGGCAAGGACCGTAATTTGAGTAGGAAGATCGTGAATCAGTTGTTTCACCTGTCGAGTATTGACCAGTGGCCCCAACGGTGAGTGCATTCGTTGCGCGAGCTGGCGAGGTATTACATGCGTCAACATTGCTGTTACCTGCAGCGACGACCATGACAATTCCGTCGTTAATCACGTTCTGAACTGCTGTATCAAGAGCAGTGCTGGCACCACCACCAAGGCTCATGTTGACAACAGCTGCTTTGCCTGAAATGTGGTGGGCGACTATCCAATCAAGTCCAGCAATAACCCCCGAATTTGATCCTGAGCCGGAACAGTCAAGTACCCGAACAGGAATGAGAGTGGCCGATTTTGCGATTCCGTATGTTGTGCCTGCAGTTGTTCCAGCAACGTGTGTGCCATGGCCGTTGCAGTCATTGGTGCCATTTGAGTCTGCGATTGACGAGAATCCAGCAGCGAGGCGACCAGTAAATTCAGTGTGTGATGCATATATCCCTGTGTCAACGATGTACGTGTCAACACCACTTCCTTGAGCGGTAGCGGTAAAGGTTGAATTTAAAGGCAGGGAGCGCTGATCAATGCGGTCTAAGCCCCACGAAGGGGTGGGACTCTGGGTGTCTACTGCAAACATTTGTTGGTCAGGCTCAACCGACAATACGTTCGGATTGTTTCTCAGCCGAGCCACCTCTGAATTTTTTATTCTCACGCTGAGGCCGTTGAGAACGTGAGTAAAGCGTCGTTCTGTTCGTCCACCTGCACGTGAGATGTCAGCCTCAATGCTCGACGACCCGTTTGGTCCTTTGAGCACAACTATGTATGAACCTTCAGATTGATTTTGCTGAGCAAAGACATTGTTGGGTATCGAAGTAAGTGAGAAAAAGGCAACAATGACGACAAGAAAAGAAGTGCGCTTCATGTTCGTCAGGCTAACAAGCGTTGCACTTGGCTGCCAGATTTGATTGTGAGGGACTTCCCTCAAATATTTTGAAAGACTTCGAAAAAATATTTTCTACTAGAATTTTGCATCGCCGAGAGACATAATTGAGGAGTGGAAAAAAGCTTATTTGATGTTTTTTTTCAATCCACTTACGAACGTATTTTCAAGTACGTGACCCGCAGAATCTCTTGGGATGCAGAAGACGTGGTGAATGATATTTATGTCATTGCCTGGAAGCGTAAAACCAGTATGCCCACTACTCCTGAGGAGCAAATGCTGTGGCTGTATGCAATAGGACGCCGAGTAATTGCCAACAAGATTCGATGGAAGAGCCGACTCAACAGTTTTAATCGGCTAAATAAGCCATTGCTTCGCACATCCGGCGAAAGCACTGAAGATAGCAACTCTTTAATCATGGAAATTTTAGTTGACCTACCGGCTAATCTTCGCGAACCTTTGCTGCTGGTTGAGTGGGAGGGCCTTTCAGTCAGGGACGCTGCAACTTTGCTGAAGATAACTGAATCTGCAATGACTAAGAGGTTGCACACTGCGAGACAGTTGCTTGCACGCAAGTATTCAGATCTCTCACATTCCGAACTTGCCTAGGACATTGAGAAACGGCCACCAGAACAGCCGGCTCGACCCCGCTGTTCACACCCATTTGCATGTGGGTTTTTGTTGTGGGACCTGAACCTGGTCTGAGGGGTATCTCCCGAAAGTAGAGTGCCATCAATTTTTTTCGGGGGAAGACACGCAGGCCCACCGGACATCTCTCAAGTTGAATGTAGTCAAACCTTTTGGGAGAAAAAAGTGGAAGAGAATTTTGAAATTGAAATGCAGAAACTGAGAGACGCCGACCCGTCCGCTACTTTGCAGTTTTCTCCCTCGATGTCTCAAAATTTTGTGGCGCCTGCAAGGGTGTCGTCTCGCCGATTGATTATTGGCTTACTTGCAATCGCGGTGTTCGCCGTGCCTGGATATTTCAGTATCTTTCAAAACTCGGGCGGGGGAGACAATTCATCTGAGAGTGCCCCGGATCGTCTGATCGAGTTACCCAGACGTGCGACTGCCTTGTCAACGACGACGACCTCAACTACAACGATTCCACCATTTGAATTTTCTGAAAATGAAAATATTTTTGTGATGACAGGTACCGAAGGTGACGTGATGCAAGAAGTTGCACCAGAAGGCAAGGTGTACACCGAAGTCTTGTTTGCCAGCTACGGAAATCCCACGGTTACTGATGGCAAGTTGGAACAAGGTTCATGTCATGCAGAAAACTCAATGCAAATAGTCGCTGAGGCATTCGTCGGAAAAACCAATGGTGTATTGACTTTTGACGAAGCTACTTTCGGAGACCCGTGTGTTGGCACACGGAAGACTTTCGCAGTAGTTCTTGAATACGGAGACGACCCCAGTCCGACAACCACAACGACTGTTCCCGAAACGACAACGACGACCGCTGTTCCTGAAACGACAACAACGCTTGCTCCGGTAACGACAACAACGTTGCCGGAAAATGTTGCAATTACCTTAACTGGTTCGCGTTTCTATGGTGAGTCGGACTCTGCAATTGTCTGGGAATTAGCGTGCGAAGGATCAGCCGCACTTTGCGATTGGGCCAAGGTCCGTTGTGAAGGCAACACGCTGAATATCTCTGTATCTGGAACCGAAGTAAGCGACACTGCGTATACCGGATCTATTTCCCTTGGTGACGGCGGTGTTCCTAAGCCAGCAAATGTGAATTTTTCTGGAATCGCATCTTTGACCGTCATGCCTCGTCCTGTGATTGTGACTCCAGATAGTGGTCTGTCAAAGACGTATGATGCTGCTGATCCGACCTTGACGTACACCACTCTTGGCCTCATATCTGGTGACTCGTTGTCTGGTTCGTTGACTCGTGTAGTTGGTGAAAATGTTGGTACCTATGCAATTTCGCAAGGATCTGTGACCACTGAAGAGAACCCGAACTACTCGATCACGTTGAGTGGCACGCCGGTTGATTTCACGATTGACGAGTTGGCTGTGGTTGTGACTCCGGATTCGGCCCAGTCGAAGACGTATGGTGCTGCTGATCCGACGTTCACATATTCGGTGAGCCCAGAGCTTGTTGATGGCGACGTATTGACGGGTGCTTTGGGTCGTGAAGATGGCGATGACGTCGGAA
>JAURLB010000033.1 GCA_030831445.1 Candidatus Nanopelagicales bacterium
CAATTGCAATATCAAATTTCTGGTTTTATCGTCGAACCCGACCGCTGATGGAGTTTATTCCAGCCCCTCGGCCGCATATTCACGCAATGATTCGCGGCTGGTATGTTGGGCAACTTTTAGGACTCATTGATAAAACTCGTCTGAATTCTGCGATTTCGGTAATAGACCCAGATGATGAGAATCTCCACCGATATGCGTTCCCTTATCCGACATTATCGCCAGCTAAAGATGACAATTTGGCAAGCCTGCTAGAGTCGCTCGCTCTTGCATACGTGCAAGTAGGTGTTGATGACAGTATTGAAGCTTTATACCCTTACGTACTTCTGCGTAGATTTGGTACCAGCACACAGGGTAGATCACTCTTATATTGGGGGCAACTGAACGAACTTTGTCAAACTTGGCTCAGGGAGGGAACGGTGCCTGGCGGGCAAGTAGGTCTGATGCTAACTTCCGATGTTGCTGATCAAGGTGTTTCAATGGATCAACGTCGTATTGCAGTTGTGGAGTTTTTGTCAAATGAACTTGACGATCTGGCTCATCTATATAAAGAGTGGAGCCGAGACGTAGATGCTTCACCAGCTCGACTCGGGCAGCCACCACTCTGGCCAAGCATGTGGTCGAGCATCAACAGATCACTTTCTCAATTAATTGCAACTTTCAAAGAGCAGAACATAAGGAAGCCAGTAAAGAATGCTAGATGAGTGATAAAGCTGACTTTGCAAGTTCAACTACAGTCGGAAGGGTAACACTCGTTGTTAGCCACGCAAATGATGAGACTGCAAACAGAGTTAGTGCATATCTTGCGAATCTTGCCGAGTTAGGACTGACACGAGTCGTCTACTGGCTAGTAGTTGATTCGGCACTCACTTCAATAACTTCGGATTTTTCGGTTAATGCTCTATCGGGCGACGGAACTACTCGAGTTCAACTCTTTCAAGTTCTTTCAGAAGTTGGTGGAGTTAAAGCCGTAGATGTTGTGGGTCTAAATGTCGACGATTTGGAAGACGAATCGTTGAATGCTTTAGCGGTAACAATTCCAGCGGTACGAAAAGTTTTTGAAAAGTGGCTTAGAGATGCAAGATTGAGTGATATCCGGTTATGTGCGAGAGCATTTGGTGAGTCGCTGCCGGATAAAAAATACTTTTCACCAATGTCGACCTCGCGAGCCATTTTGATGCCCCTTGATCCGTCACACGATTACACGGTGTTTCGGCCATTTGGAAAGACCGAAAGTGAGTCGATGGTTGGACATGTGGCTGTCGAACTTGCGTCATTACTTGGCTGTTGGAGTATTCAGCAGGAAGTTCCAAGTGATTCGATGCGTGCAATGAGTCGTGGCTCTGATGGGACTGGAATCAATCTTGTGCTTTCATCGCTTCGTTCGCTAGCTGTGCCGGCACCACCTGTCAGCGAAGCATTGGGTAATTCAACTCAGCTGCCTGTACCCAATTCTTTTACAGCGGTACCGAGACCAGAGCGTTTGTCCGCGAGCCTTGCTGAAAAGATTTATCCAAAAGAATTAATTTTTGTTCAAAGAGAATGTCCTGATGGTCCTAGTGAGTTTGTAAAGATCAACAGTTTTGCTCCGAAGTTTTTAAGGCAGTTCGTATTGGCGATTGGGTCTTTGCCACGAGTGATACGTCAAGGTATTCAACGTGAAATGGATGAGCTTGCTATTTCCGCCGTACAAGATTCAATTGGTGGTGCAGCTTCGAGTCTGGGACTTGTAAGTCCTCGATTCGCGCGAAAAGGTGCTGACCACGTTGACTTTGATGCGCTGATTGAAGGCATGATTGAAAAATCCAGCGCGGATCTTGCACAAAACTACCGATTTGGCATGCCGGCGGCTGAATGGCGTCAAATGTCGAGATCAGTGTTGGGGTTGGCTGACGGGGAGGGTGAGCCGACATCCAGACTTTTAACTGACGATACTGTAATCACTGCTGTTGATGCACTTGTTCCTCCGTGTGAATCTTCTATTGGGGCGAAGGAGATAGTTAAGAATTTACTTGAAATTACGGCAGATGCTCCTGACAAATCGGTTGTCGAATGTATAAGTCAACGATTTTTGAAGGAAATTAAATTTGCCACTTGGGCCGTCACCGCCGCATTGCAAAAGCTTCGAGATCTTCCATCGGCAATCAGGGCACGCCCTGAGATTAAAGGCGACGAGATAATTCGCGTTGCAGCAATAGTCGGTGCTTCACTTGTTGTAATTTCTCTCGGTGCATTTTCGCCTTTGAGACCATTGTTTGCATTTGAATGGCTTCCAACTACTATCCGAGATGTTTCCTGGGCGATACCGGCAGCCCTGGGTGCGCTTTTGTCAATTTGGGTATTGATACACATTGCGGTGAAAACTGATCGAACTCGTCGTGTCGTGGATGTTGTGAGTTCACTTGTCATCCCACTGACTTTGCTTTCGTTACTTGTCCAATTCTCGGACATCCGAAATTGGGCGATTCGTAATGGTGGTAGCTCAAATTACAGATATGCAATATTTCTTTTTCTAGTTTGTTTTGTGCTGGCACTTTCGGCTATCAGGCAGGCATTAAAGTCGCCAGTGCCAAAGCATAAAGTTTTTGGTCGCGCCGCAGTGTTGATTGGTTCGATTTACATAGTCGTTGCTGCTGTGATCGGTTTGGCGCAGAATGAACCGCCGTTGGTTGGTGGACTACCAGATCTACGCAGTGAAATTTTTATAGTGTTGTTCCCTTCTGCTCTGATTTCGTTCGGTATTTCTGTTTCCCGAATTGCTATCGCTCGAGTTCGGGAGATCTACCGCGCGCAATTAGTGGGTCGACTTATCGAATGGGGGATTGGTGAAGTAAAGGCAGGTCGTGATGCCGAGATTCGACTTGAAGTGCTTCGAGTTCAGTGGGCAGCTCTAGGTGCTGTGTTGACCCGAACGATTCGCTTTCCTCTCGGGCGTGACCTCACATCGGCAATCGAGCACGATGAGGTAGCAACTAAAGGTAACGACCCACTTAAACTTGATTTTGCTCGAATTGATCTGACAAATCGCGGTCGAGGTGGACTGGAGGCACGCCTTCGACAGTCCGTGATTCGTCAAGGTTGGCTTAATCAACAGTTTGCTGAAGTTTTTCGTTCCTTTAGCAAGACTGCGGCATTCGATAGAGGTTTGACTGAGGAGGAGAACTCCCAAATTGACCCACTTTCCTGTACGTCAACGCCGACCGCAGAGGAAGCGGGAGGTGGACTCGCTAAGGGCGATAGGTGGTCGCTTGTTGAAGAGCTATTTGCCGGTTCATTTGAGGATGTGCTTCGACAACCAGCGGATCAAATTCGTTTTGATGCCCTGTACGAGAGTGTTCTTGTAGACCCAAAGTCAATTCACATCGTGGGTGCAGCCAGGGAGTCACTCGGCGCGGCATCATTTTTGAGTCAGTCAGTCAGTCGCGGTCGACTGACTGTGCCAGTTGGTTTCCTAAATCTTCTGGTTACTGGTGCCGATCCTCGTGTGGAAATGAAAAGAATTGTGTGGTGGCCTTCATCACTCGTAGAACTGACAAATGAACTTCGCCCAGAAGATTCTGAGCTGCGCGACAGTGATCTTGTAAAGCCGTGGAAAGAGTTTGGCACCCGGTTGGCTGTAAGTCTTCAAGTGAGTTGGTCAGAACCGTTCGCATATGAGGACTTTGTTGCCGCTCAAACGGCTCGGTCTGTTGCAACTCCTGATAGCTCCGACGCATAGCGAGTTTGACGTTAAATGGTTTCACCGTGGGACTCAAATCGAGAATCTCCAGACAGCTGGCGAATAGAAGAAGAAAGTTCTGACAAAGAATTTCAGCTACCAGATCCGCACCAGGAGCCGGAGATTGGAGATTTTCCTACCCCGCCGTATTCAAATGTTGGTGGCGATAATGACTCTGGGCCGAAAGTTTTCACCGGGGGTTTAGAGCAAGGAGAGTCAACTCGGAATACGACAACCGACAAAATTTCACGCAGCAGCCCAAGCATTTCGATTGCTCTTGTATCCACTGGGTTGGCAGTTGCGCTTCTGGTCTTTTTCGGGCTCCGATTAGTTCGCATCTCGATATCGGGTGAAGATTCAACTTCTCGAGAGATGCAGAATCAAACAACTGTTGTCACTCTGGTGGCTCCAACGGAAGGCGATGCAACGGGTACGGCGACAACTGTCGTAAGTTCGCCAAGTACAGCCATCGCCAGTGAGGCTAACTGGGATGAGATTGCGAGATCTGTTGTGTATTTTGAGGTTGGGGGGAGCTGTAACTGGGTTGGGTCTGGAACGCTCATTCTTGATGGCAGTTATGTGCTGACAAACTGGCATGTCAGTGGTGGCGGTGAGTGTCCGATGCGAGTTGGACTAACTGAGAACTTTTCGACACCGCCGAGTGAATTTTATTCTGCGACTGTCATTACATGGGATTCACAAATTGACTTGGCTGTCGTGAGGCTACAAAATTCATCG
>JAURLB010000034.1 GCA_030831445.1 Candidatus Nanopelagicales bacterium
AGTCAGGCAATCGATATTGCAGGAAAGAATGTTTATGTCGATATCGATGTTGATGTGTGTGACAGAAGTATTGTTCCAGCCTGTCCAGCAGCCGCACCAGGCGGAATAAGTGCAAACACTTTACGAAGCATGGTCAGACTCATCGCCGGATATTCAGAAGTTAGAGCAATAGACATTACAGAAATTGATGCTTCAAAAGATTCAGACGATCAGCGCACAGTTCGCTTAGCCGCACTCCTAGTACTTGAAATTGCTGCAAGCCGAGCGAAATCTTTCAGGCGATAGCCAAACTACACTCAACCCAATGGCCCCGTAGCTCAGGGGATAGAGCAACGGTTTCCTAAACCGTGTGTCGGATGTTCGAATCATCTCGGGGCCACTTACTTTTCCAAAAATCGCATGTATTGTCACTTTGTGCACAAAATTACGCATTTAGGTGATCGAAAAGTCGATCTTTGGATTCCAAATTCACTATCACCAATAACTCCAATTCTCATCGCCCACGACGGACAGAATTGCTTTGATGGCACGCTATCACTTTCTGGGTTTGGGTGGGAACTCGATAAGGCGGCTCCTCTTGCCGCCGAGCGAACAGGGCAACTCGAACCTCTCATCGTTGCACCCTGGAATCTTGAAGATAAACGAATCATGGAATACACGCCTGAAGACATTCTTCGATCCAATCCTGAGTGGGTGAAGGCGTATCAATCTGTTACAGAAATTCCATATGAACCATGCGGAAATGCCTACATCGATTGGTTGGTTCAGGAATTATTGCCATGGACCGTAAAGGAATTTGGTTTCGAACTACATCCAAACAGAACAGCATTACTGGGATCAAGTCTCGGTGCACTTGTGTCAGTAACAGCGCTTTCTAAGTATCCTGAAGTTTTTGCGTGTGCTCTATGTGTTTCGACTCATTGGACAATCGAAGACTTAGATTTTGCAGCAGCATGCGTTCGACAATTACCCAAACCTACAAATCACCGATTGTGGTTTGACCATGGTGATACTGGATTAGAAGCTGACTATCAACCACTTCAAGATTACGTGGATGGCTTGTTGATTGATGCTGGTTGGGAAAGCCATTTCGTTCACAAGATCTACCCAGGAACTGATCACACAGAGCGTGACTGGAGAGTGCGAGCAGTAGACGTCTTGAGTTTCTGGTTAGAAGGCATTCGCTAGCAATTAAAGTTCTGCGAGCAAACTTTCCATCAACTCAATTTCACGAGTCTGCGCATCAATAATTGCCGTGGCAAGCGCACTCACTTCTTCATTATCGTTGTCGAGTATGTCTTCAGCCATATCGATTGCACCTTCGTGGTGTTCGATCATGCCTTCAAGGAAGAGCCGGTCAAATTCAGCGTCGCGAGCATTTCGAAGTGCATCGAGGTCTTCATCTGAAAGCATTCCGCTCATGTGGCCCATATGCATTTCCATGCCGGTTTCAGGGGCACCAGCAGTTTCAAGCCAGCCACGCATCTGTTCGATTTCTGGGTCTTGCGCTGCTTTGATTTCGGCCGCTAATTCCAAAATGGTTGAATTTGTTGTGTTTTCTAGGGCCATGTCGGCCATCTCAATTGCCTGCTGGTGGTGAGGAATCATCATCTGCGCAAACATAATTGCATCCGCGTCATAGACAGAATAATCGATGTCACCCATCATGCCATGGTCTGAGGTTGAACAGGCTGAGATGGCGAAAGAGGCCACGATTGCTAGAGCAAGTGCTTTGAGTCGGAGTGTCATAGCGCAAACTCTATTGCGTTGGCAGTACTTCGCAACTTCTTGACTTGGTGCTGACACTTACCAGATTGTGACCCGTTTTTCAGGGGCTAACCACATCGCATCACCCTCAGATACCCCAAAGGTGCTGTAATAGACATCGAAGTTTCGAACGACCTGATTGCAACGAAATTCAGCTGGTGAATGGGGGTCAGTAGCAAGTCGCTGGATGGCAATCGCGTCTCGGCTCTTTCCACGCCAGATTTGTGCCCAGGAATAGAGGAATCGCTCGTTTGCGCTCACTCCGTTGATAACTGGTGGCTCTTTACCTTCAAGGCTCAAGATGTATGCCTTGTAGGCGATCATGATGCCGCCGAGGTCACCGATGTTTTCACCGATGGTGAGTTCGCCATTGACCTTGTACTCACTATCAAGTCCTACAGGTACTAACTCACCATATTGCTCAATCAGGATGCGAGTTCTATCTTCGAAGCGTTTGCGATCTTCGTCTGTCCACCACGACTTCAGTGCTCCATCACCGTCATACTTTGAACCCTGATCGTCAAAACCATGTCCAATCTCATGACCAATAACTCCACCAATGGCTGCAAAGTTCACGGCATCATCAGCCTCCATGTTAAAGAATGGTGGTTGCAAGATTGCTGCCGGAAAAACGATTTCATTGAAACCGGGGTTGTAATAGGCATTGACAGTCTGTGGTGTCATGAACCACTCGTCGCGATCAATTGGCGCGCCAATTTTCTTTGCTTGTTCTTTGACATACCATGCATTTGCTCGGCGGAGATTGCCAATCAAATCATCACGTTTGATTTCTAGATCTGAATAATCTTTCCATTTCTTTGGATACCCAATTTTTGGATTGAACTTACCAAGCTTTTCTAATGCCTTTGCTTTCGTCTCGTCACTCATCCAGTCAAGATTTGAAATGCTCTGGCGATACGCTTCAACAAGCCACCCGACAAGTTCATCCATTCGCGCTTTTGCAGCTTCAGGAAAATACTTCTTCACATAGATCTGCCCGATTGCTTCACCGAGCGTTGACTCAGTTGAGGCCACTGCGCGCTTCCAGCGAGCCTTGAGTTCTGGTTGACCGGTGAGGGTCTTGCCATAAAAGTCAAAGCGAGCATTTACAAACTCATCACTTAAGAAAGGGGCTGCTGAGTTAATGACTTGCCATGCAAGCCAATACCGAATGGATTTCAGGTTGTCTTCTGTGAGTAGCTTGCCCATCCCTTCGAAATACGAAGGCGTCATGACTACTGCTTCTGAGAGAAATGCTGACTTCAACCCTGAACCACTCATCCAATCTGTGAAGTTGAAGTTTGGACTCAACGACTGCAATTGATCAAAGGTGCGGAGGTTGTAGGTCTTCTCGGCATCACGAAGGTTGACTACTTCCCAGTGGACGCTTGCAAGTGCTTTTTCAAAAGCAAATACAAGTTCAGCAATACTGAAACTCTCAGTTTCAGAAAATCCAGCAAGACTGAACATCTTTGCAATGTATGGAATGTATTGCTCAGTGAACTGCTTATATTTTTCATCACGATAGTACGACTCATCTGGTAACCCCAGTCCACCTTGATAGAGATTGACAAGGTACCGCTGCGGATTTCCAGGATCATTATCAACATACCA
>JAURLB010000035.1 GCA_030831445.1 Candidatus Nanopelagicales bacterium
AAGTTGAGCGAGTAAGGTCGAGTCCAAGTAAAGCATCTGCCCATTGAAGTAGAGCGACAAAGTCGTCTAAAGGTAGGGACTTCTCGGCTTCGAAGATGGTTGCTAGAACTTGCGGAGTATCCAAATCACGTAACCACAAGTCAGTAATTGCATCTCTCAATGTGTGTGAAAGCGTCCCAAGCCCACTTGTCTGCACTTTACTTCGCCATCGTTGAATGTGTGCATCGGCACTTTTTATCGCTTGCCATGACAAGTCCATTTGACTTCGATACCTCACCTGCATGAATGCGAGTCGCAGGGCTAGTGGATCAAAACCTTTATCGATAACATCTTGAATGAGAACAACATTGCCAGTGGACTTTGCCATCTTTCTACCTTCAAAAAGTAGGTGTTCTGCATGCACCCAATGTTTCACTACGTCAACGCCTGAAAATGCATTGCTTTGAGCCCGTTCATTTTCATGATGTGGAAATCGTAAGTCGATTCCACCGGTATGAAGATCAATTGAATCACCCAAATAGTGAACACTCATCGCTGAACATTCAATATGCCAGCCGGGGAAACCTCGGCCCCATGGGGTTTGCCAGGTTAGATCATGGCGCGTACTTGGTGCGATCTTCCACAGGGCCCAATCTGCATGAAAACGCTTGTTTGCATCCACTTCGCCATCGAATCGATGGCCCGGTTTCAAATCGGTGAGACGATTTCCAGAAATTGAACCATAATCCTGAACACAACGAGCATCAAAAAACACTGACCCGTCATTGCCGATGTACGCGAAATTGTTTTCGAGAAGTTTGGCAATCATTGCAATCATCAAGTCAATGTGTTCACTTGCTCGAGGTGTGATTTCAGGCTGAGAAATATTGAGATGTGACAGGTCAGCCAGATAGGCACTTTCATAAAAACGAGCAATATCGAGTGGGTCTTTTTGCTCGGCTTCGGCTTGGAGTAAGACCCTATCTTCAGTTAAGCCCTCGTCATTGAGCATATGTCCAACATCTGTGATGTTTTGAACCACTTGAACCTGATCTCCCTGCAGAGTGATTGCTCTTCGGATAAGGTCAGTGAGCAAAAACGTGCGCATATTTCCCACATGCGCATAGCGGTATACCGTTGGTCCGCAGGCATAGATTGAATAGCGGGCTGAGTCTGTGGGCAGAATCTCGAGTGTGGCTCGAGCTCGGGTGTCATACAGGGACAATTTCTGTGACATGGGACTATCTAAACAGGTTATGGCTGAAAATGTTTGGATGACCAAGTAGCGTATGCCCCGAGATTAGGAGTAATCATGACCTACGTCATTGCTGAAAACTGTGTCGATGTGAAAGACATGTCCTGCATTGAAGAGTGTCCAGTTGATTGCATCTATGAGGGTGATCGAATGCTCTACATCCACCCTGATGAATGTGTGGATTGCGGAGCCTGCGAACCAGTGTGTCCAGTAAACGCTATTTTTTATGAAGATGATGTTCCAGGAGAACAACGCGATTACACCGACGCAGCCCTTGAATTCTTCAAAGAAGTTGGCTCACCTGGTGGTGCTGCCAAAACTGGTCCACTTCACATAGATTCTTCACTCGTAAAGAATTTGCCGCCAAAGGCATAATGTGAAGTCGCTCCCAGATTTTCCTTGGGACACTATTTCCAAGTTTCGCTCACGTGCGGAGAACCATCCCGACGGGTTGATCGACTTGTCCGTCGGCACTCCCGTCGATGATGTTCCAGAGATGATTCAGGTGGCTCTGCGTGAACATTCAAACACTCCAGGTTATCCAACCACAATCGGCACTATTGAATTGAGAACTGCTGCAATTGGCTGGATGAGTCGACAACTTGGTGTGAAGAATCTCAATCTGCGACAGGTAATTCCTACCATCGGAAGTAAAGAACTTATCGCCTGGCTACCTACAATTCTCGATCTTGATGCCAATCGTCATATTGCAATTCCATCAATTGCATATCCAACCTATGAAGTGAGTGCAATTATTGCTGGACATCCAGTGCTACGGTATTCATCAATCCAGCAACTGATTGATACTTCAGCTTCTGGAATCGATATTGGTTTGGTCTGGTTGAACTCACCATCAAATCCGACAGGGGAAGTACTTTCTGCGACAGACTTAAAACGACTCATCAACTGGGCACAAGCAAACAACACAATTGTGGCGTCAGATGAGTGTTATATCGAACTTGGCTGGGACGCAAAACCAACGTCCATATTGAACTCAACGATTGCAGAAACTACGCAGAATTTGCTTGCAGTACATTCACTCTCGAAACGCTCGAATCTTGCGGGATACCGCGCAGGTTTACTTTCTGGCGATCAGGGACTTATCGAGAAAATCCTAGAATTTCGTAAGCACGCCGGAATGATTATGCCTGCACCCATCCAGCACGCAATGACTGTTGCGTTGGACGATGATGTTCACGTGCAGAAGCAAAGAGAGCGTTATCAGCAAAGGCGCACAAATCTCAAAGCGGCTCTAGAACTGGCAGGGTTTGTCATTGATAACTCGGAGGCTGGCCTTTACTTGTGGGTTTCTCAAGGGAGAAATGCTCGCGACACCTTGGCGTATTTCGCAGAACGCGGAATCTTGGTCGCACCTGGTGATTTCTACGGAGATGAAACACATTGCCGAGTAGCGTTAACTGCAACAGATGCCGCCATCAGCTCGGCTGTAAGTCGGCTCAAAGCCTGACATCGGCTCAATTTCTACACTCGGCTACTGCCGAGTAGTGTTTGCGCCCTAAGGAGGAACTATGAGCGATATCTCGTTGAATGTAGGGGACAAAAGCCTTGAGTTAAAACCGATTGCCGCGACTGCAGGTAATGACGGATTTGAATTGGGCTCGCTCCTGGCGCAAACGGGATTGGTTTCGCTCGACAATGGTTTCACTAACACCGCATCGTGCACTTCGGCAATTACGTTCATTGACGGTGATGAGGGAATCTTGCGCTACCGCGGATATCCGATCGAACAACTTGCTCAACAAGCATCCTTTTATGAAGTTGCGTATCTTTTAATTTACGGCAATCTGCCTACTCAAAATGAGTTAGAGACATTTACTGATTCAATTAAGAGGCACACAATGATCCACGAAGATCTTCGTAATTTCTTCAATGGATTTCCCTCAGTTGCCCACCCAATGGCAGTTTTGTCCTCTGCAGTGAGTGCGCTCTCAACTTTTTATCAAGATTCATTAGATCCATTTGATGATGAGCAAGTTCATATCTCAACTATTCGATTACTTGCCAAATTACCAACGCTTGCGGCCTACGCCTATAAGAATCAAATCGGCCAGCCATTTTTGTATCCGCGAAACGATTTGGGGCTAACTGAAAATTTCTTGTGGATGACACATGGAATTCCAGCTGAAGAATGGGTTGCAAATCCACTGATGACAAAGGTAATGGACTTGTTACTCATCTTGCATGCCGATCACGAACAAAATTGCTCTACCTCAACAGTTCGGCTTGTTGGTTCAAGTCACGCAAATATGTTTGCGAGCATTTCGGCTGGAATTAACGCACTTTTTGGACCACTACATGGTGGTGCGAATCAGGCAGTGCTCGAAATGCTTGGCCAGATCAAAACATCTGGCGGATCAGTCGATGACTTCATTCGAAAAGTGAAAAACAAAGAAGACGGAGTTCGTCTTATGGGATTCGGTCA
>JAURLB010000036.1 GCA_030831445.1 Candidatus Nanopelagicales bacterium
ATTCCTGGCTGAGCGCCAAATTACCTGTGACCAGCACTGATGCAGAGCAGGTTATCCAACAAGCATTTGAAATCATGGACGCATCGACAGCGCAATCCCGCCCTCGGTTCTTTGCTTATATTGGATCAAGCGGACTTGAAATGGGCGCAATTGCCGACTTCATAGTTTCAACCTATGACGTCAATCAAGCAATTGATGCCCGTGCCGCTTCGCTTATGGACGAACAAACTATTCGCTGGATTAGTGAGTTCATTGGCTATCCACATCAGCAAGGGGTCTTCACATCAGGTGGAATGGTCAGCAATCTGACAGCACTGGCGGCTGCTCGTACACATGCGTTACCGGATTCACGGAGAGACGGCATCACAAAACCTGTAGCAATCTATAGTTCTGAAGAATCCCATTATTCAAACACCAGAGCAGTCGAAGTACTCGGAATGGGCTCACGTTCTATTCGCACCATTGAGATTGATAAAGATCATCGAATGAAACCAGGTGCACTTCGAACACAAATTGAAGCTGATATTGCAAATGGTGTCGCTCCGATTGCGATCATTGCAACTGCTGGCACCACACTCACAGGAGCAATTGATCCAATTGATGAGATTGCCGATATTGCGAGTGAATTTGGAATCTGGCTTCATGTCGATGGCGCATATGGAATTCCTGCAGCAGGGACGAGTCGGGCTGGACTCTTTGCTGGCATTGAGCGCGCAGACTCCATCACAATTGATGCTCATAAATGGTTATTTGTGCCGAAAGCCTGCAGTTTGTTATTGATCAAAGACTTGAATCTTCTGGCTGAAACATTCTCTCACCACGAGGCATATATGCCGCATGCCGATATGAAACATAATCCGGTTGATCTCACACTTGAGTATTCAAGGCCACTTCGGTCGTTGAAGTTGTGGCTCGGACTGAAAACTCATGGGGCTACGGCTTTTCGAACAGCAATTGAATCTAATTTAGAACTTGCACGACAAACCTACGAGATTGCTCAACAACGAGGCAATTACAGACTGTTGCCGTCCCCACCTCAACTATCAATCGTTCCGGTGCAATATCTACCGAGTGGAAATGTGGACGTGAGCGAATTTAATGCGAAACTATGTGATCGAATCATTGAAGATGGTCGATTTTATATTTCACCCGCTCAAATTGATGGCCAAACGTGGCTTCGACCGTGTTACACAAATTTCCGGACCACACACAATGATGTAGTGGAATTTTTCAATGTCATCGAAGAGATTGCAGCAACAATCTAATATTACGTAGTTGGTGTTGAACTCGGCGTCACAGTCGGTGAAATACTTGGCAAAACTCGTTCGAATAGATGAATGGTGTCATCGAGGAATCGCTCGCGCATCTGTTGAAGCGCTAACTCGTCTAGGAATATCGCCCATTGCCCATCATCGGTATATCCAGTGCTCGCGCCAGGTAATGTAATTTGACGGATATTGCTATATTCAAAACTACGCAGAGATCCGACAAGTTTGACAATGTATTGCAAGGTAAAACCATCATCAAGTGCCAAATAGGGGGCAATGGATTCAAATGTGGAAGACAATTTCAGCGGATTGTTCTTCACCTCATCAGTAATAATCTTTTTTGCAAGGGCAATGATGACTTTCCTCTGATTCTTCACCCGTTGGTAATCGCCACCTGGAACATTCTTGCGCTCTCTGACAAACCCGAGTACTTCATTTCCTGTCATTGTTAACTTTCCAACTGGGTAGTAGTGTCTCGGATAGATAGAGAGTGTAAATGCGCGATCATTCTTTACAGTGAGGCCTCCAAGTTCGTCCACAATGGATTCGAACCCAGCAAAATCAATGGCCGCTACACGATCAATTCGAGTGTCAAGCAGAGTCTCAATAGTTTGGACAAGAGTTGCAACATTGCCAAGTGAAAGTGCTGCGTTGATTTTTGCTTCACCAATTTCAGGAATGCTCACCCAGCTATCTCGCATGATAGAAAGCATTGTGACATTTTCTCGATCTTCAGAGATATGGACCAGAATAATTGTGTCTGCTCTAACACCAGTCAACGTATCAATCTCAGCAGTCTGATAAGCACGATAGTCTGCGCCTAACAATAAGATGTTTTCACCAGGGCTTTCATCTGGTCTTTCAGACGTTGTTGGAAATACTGACGCCAATGGCTTGATTGCATTATTTGCCTGCCACAAATTAAATGCGACAACTGCGCCATACAAAAGCCCGATGAGAGCAACGCCACCAAGTGCAATTGCGAGGTATTTCAATCGGCCTTTGAGATTCACCTTCTGACCTTAGTGCCTTAAGGTTAGAAGGTGAAAATTCTTCTTTCTGGCTTCGAACCATTTAACAAGGCCCGAACAAATTCCTCTGAACTTGTGGTCCGTGAGATTGCAAAGCAAGAGTTTGATTTTGAAGTTACGTGCGTAATTTTGCCTGTGGTGTATCAAGCGGCATTTACGCAACTCAAAGCAATCTTTGATGAAGTGAAACCCGATGCTGTGATCTCGCTTGGTCAAGCAGAGGGAAGAACTGCAATATCTCTCGAACGCAATGCCCGCAACAAAGATGATGTTCTCATGGCGGATAACAATGGTGAAATTCGAAATGAGCGAGTGATTATCGATGCTGCACCCGAGTCACTACCAACCTCGCTTCCAATCGAAGATATTTTTCAAGAGCTTATGAAGAGTGAGATACCCGTTGAATATTCCGAAAGTGCTGGCAATTTCCTCTGCAACAATCTCTTCTATAACTCACAGTTTGCCTTTACAAACATTTCATCAGGTTTCATTCACCTCCCTTTGGCTGAAATCCAAG
>JAURLB010000037.1 GCA_030831445.1 Candidatus Nanopelagicales bacterium
AGCAAGACACGAGCACAGTCCCACTCGTAGCAATTGCCGCAACTGCTGGCACAACGAACGCGGGAATTGTGGATGACTTGCAAGGAGTGAGTGAGATTTGTCGAGAACTCGATCTTTGGATGCACGTAGATGGGGCATACGGCTTAGCAGGTGTCCTTTCGCCTTTGACTAAAGAAGAGTTCAAAGGAGTTGAACATGCAGATTCGCTCATCACTGATCCACACAAGTGGTGGTTTGCGCCATTTGACTGTGCAGCATTGCTGTATCGGGATCCTCGATTAGCAATTGGAGTTCACACCCAAAATGCTTCCTATTTAGATGTGTTGCACGATGATTTGCCCAGCGATCAATTCAACCCGACAGATGTTGCCTACCATCTCACTCGTCGTGCGCGAGGACTTGCGTTTTGGTATTCACTTGCTGTGAACGGAACGAAGGCATATGAAATCGCTGTCACATCTAGTATTGAACTTGCACGAAGGACCAGTGAATACATTTCTACTTTGCCACAGCTTGAGTTAGTCCGCGAACCTGGGCTATCTGTTGTGCTGTGGCGTAGAAAAGGTTGGACGTTGAAAGACTACCAAGATTTTCAATCCCGATTGCTTGAGCAGCAAATTGGTTTCGTGACACCGAGTAAGTGGAAAGGCGAGGTTGTCGGTAGATTCGCTTTTCTACACCCTCACACGACATTTGAAATGGTGGAAGAAATCTTGGAGCTTACGAACTAACTCCGAGGGCAATAGCCATATCACGTTTCATGCTTTGTAAAACAGTTGCCGCAATTTGTCGAGCTTCTTCAACATTCGGATTCTTACTTGTGACTTCAAGGTAACACTTGAGTTTGGGTTCGGTGCCACTTGGACGAGCGATAACTCGTCCACCATCGAGAAAGAGCATGATGCCATTTGTTGGTGGCAAATGCCTCCAACCTTGTTGCAGATCAATGACCTCTAAGACTTTCAATCCTGCAACAGAAGTTGGGGGAGTATCGCGAAGTTTTTTCATAGCTTCGGGGATTACCGCAAGGTTTGCCACACGGACTGACAACTGGTCTGTTGCAAACACTCCATACTCCGCAGCAATCTCATTCAACACTTGACTCACACTTATACCTTGAGATTTCAGATATGCAGCCAACTCAACAGCAACAATTGCTGTGCTAATTCCATCTTTGTCCCTGACATATTCAGGGTCTACGCAATATCCGAGTGCTTCTTCGTACCCAAATGACAGATCAGGAATTTTAGAAATCCATTTAAATCCAGTGAGCGTCGATTGATACTTTAAGTGATGAGTGTGAGCAATAGATTCAAGTAACGTCGAGGAAACAATACTTGATGCGAACGTTCCCGTTGGCGGTTGAAGTCCTAAAATCTCAGATCGTTTGATGAGCCACCAAGCGAGTAGTGAGCCAAGCTCATCACCTTTCAGAAGTCGCCACAACCCATTCTCCACAATTGCTGCAGCACATCGATCCGCATCAGGATCGTGTGCGATTGCAATGTCTGCGTGCACCTGCTTGGCGAGTGCGAGCAACAAGTCTGTTGCCCCTTCTTCTTCAGGATTTGGAAACACTACTGAGGGAAAATCAGGGTCGGGCTGTTGTTGGCTTTCGACAACTTCCAATGATGTAAAGCCGGCTCGACGAAACACTTTTTGCCACACCTCATCACCAACACCATGAAGCGACGTGGATACAACATGAATATCACTAGCGACATCTGGATGCTTGAGTGAAGAAGTTCTAGCAATGTATGCATCTACTGCTGACTCGTCAAGAGTTTTGTAGTTGTCACTTCTAGTAAGCGAAAGCACGGACGTGATCTTGTCTATCTCGCTTGCAATCTCACTGTCAATCGGAGCGATAATCTGAGAGCCATCCCCTAGATAAACCTTGTAACCATTGTCCTGGGCTGGGTTGTGCGATGCAGTCACCATAACGCCAGCATCAGCTTCGTAGAAGCGAATGGCGAATGACAAAACTGGGGTAGGCAGCGCCTTCGGTAGTAGAAGAGCTTCGATTCCTAATCCTGATGCAATTTCAACCGTATCTAGCGCGAACCTATAGGAGTTATGGCGAGCGTCATACCCAACAATGAGTTTTTTCA
Source organism: Candidatus Nanopelagicales bacterium (assembly GCA_030831445.1). GTDB lineage: Bacteria > Actinomycetota > Actinomycetes > S36-B12 > UBA5976 > JAFMIT01. The sequence goes on from JAURLB010000037.1 coordinate 2,112, forward strand.
GACTATTCATTTTTAAATAGTGACTCAATCCCGCGGCTGCACGCGCAACAACTGCTCGATTCATACAAGATGGCCCTGGCCCTAATGGACCACGTAGTCCTGCGGTTCCAAACTGAAGAATTTGCCCAAAACACTCTGTGAGCTTTTCGATTGCCTCAACCTCGCCCTCTTGTGCACCACGAAGTAGTTGCTCGGTTTGTGTTCTGGTTAGCGTGTCCGGATCATCGAGAATCCATGTCTCGATTCGTTCGATCAGTTCTGGACTAAGACTCATTTGTAATCTCTTTCATTACTTCGGCCAAGAGTGTACCCATCATCTTCGTTGCATTTTTGCCCGCTTCGATGACTTCTGCATGGCTGAGCGGTTCTCCACTCATTCCTGCCGCCAAATTAGTAACAAGAGAAATTCCAAGAACTTCCATCTGTGCCTCTCGGGCAGCCATCGCTTCTAGGACCGTTGACATCCCAACCAGTGTTGCGCCCCATCGACGTACCATTTCAATTTCGGCTGGAGTTTCATACGCTGGACCCATAAATCCCACGTACACACCTTCTTCAAGATCTGGTTTTATTGACTTGCAGATGTTTCTCAGTCGCTTTGAGTACACCTCCGTAACATCAAGGAAGTTTGCGCCTTGAAGAGGTGTGGTGCCCGTGAAGTTGATGTGATCTGAAATGAGAACAGGAGTTCCAGGTTTCCAGACAGGATTTAGTCCGCCACAGGCGTTGGTAAGGATTAAATTTTTGATACCCAGGTTTGCCAATACCTTTACGCCAAACACGACTGCGTCTACACCGAAGCCTTCATACAAATGTGTTCTACCTATGAAAGCGATGAGGAGTTGATTGTTTTCAAGTTGAATGAGTCGCGCCTTATGTGCATGGCCAACAATGTCTGAATTTCGAAACCCAGGAATGTCGCTGTAAGCAACTTCGTCTAGGGTCGTGCCAAAGAGGTCAGCCGCATCCGCCCAACCACTTCCGAGCACAATTGCAACCTCTGCACGGTTACCAAAGCGCTGCTCTAGAAATCCAGCGGCTCTTTCAATGTTACTCATAGGACTCGTCCTCATCTCTCGTGATGAATTCAGAAATTCTTGCGACATAGTCATCTGGCGCACCAGCAACAATTGCTGCTTCAACGATTGCATCCACAACGTGTGATCGAGGAAGCCCTGATTCATAACCGTTCACAACATAAAGCCACGCCGTGAATTGACCAGTGAGAGTGTTGACTCTCACATGAATTTTTCGATAGAAGTCAAGGTCAAATCCTTCTGCAGAATTCAACGCTCGTTCATCTGGTTCCGTTAACTCATAGAGCATCACAAAAACTTGTGAAATTTCGTCTTCGACCAAGGTCGGCAAACTTTCATCTAGGCCGTGGTCAACTTTTCCAAAGGTTAAACGCCAGCCATCAAGCCAGCCAGGACCGATGATGGGCGAATGTGGCGCGCGTTTAGCCATTCTCACGGGATCCAAATTTGAGCCGTACGCAGCATAGATTGCCATTAGCAAAGGGTAAACCAGCACAGTGGAGAATGAGCCTGTGCCAAAAACAATTATCATCGGTGGCGGTCCTGGAGGATATGAAGCTGCGCTCGTAGCCCGCCAACTTGGAGTAGACGTCACCCTTGTCGAAGCGCAAGGAATTGGTGGGTCGGCAGTACTCACAGATGTGGTTCCGTCTAAAGGGCTCATCAACATAGCGGCAAATCGTTTAAATTATTTGCAGACCCCGGAATTCAAGAATGATAACGCGACGCTCGACTTTGCCAAGACAAATCAGCGACTTGAGTTGCTTGCACGTTCACAAAGTTCAGACATTTTGCATCGCCTAGAAACATCGGGAGTACAAGTCATTTTCGGAAAAGGAAGATTAGCAAGTCCGAGTGAAGTTGAAATAGAAAGCGAAGGATCCACGTCGCGGTCTAAAGCAGATGCTGTACTAATTGCCTCGGGAGCATTTCCCAGAGAACTACCTAACACGCCATGTGACGGTATTCGGATTTTGAATTGGAAACAGATCTATTCGCTCCAAGAATTACCAACGCATCTCATAGTGATTGGTTCAGGTGTCACTGGCGCAGAGTTTGCCTCAGCATTTGCTGCACTCGGTTCAACTGTGACACTGGTATCAAGCCGCAAACTTGTTCTACCGAGTGAAGATGAGGATGCCGCAAGAGTAATCGAGGATGTGTTTCACAAACGTGGTATCCAGCTGCGCAACGAGGTTCGAGCAGAGCGTGTCGATAGCACGAGAGATGGTGTACTGGTTCTGTTATCGAATGGAGAGAAGATTGAGGGCTCACACTGTTTGGTGGCGGTCGGCTCTATTGCAAACACGAGTGACGTAGGCTTACAAGAAGCAGGTGTTGCAGTTACTGGGCAAGGGTTTATTGAGGTGGATCAAGTTTCAAGAACAAATGTACGTGGAATCTATGCGGCAGGGGATTGCACAGGCACACTCATGCTTGCATCGGTTGCTGCAATGCAGGGACGGATTGCGATGCGTCATGCTTTTGGGCAGAGTGTCCAACCACTTGACCTACCAACTGTGGCAGCGACCGTTTTCACGATTCCAGAGATTGCTTCGGTTGGTGTGAGTGCTCGCGAGGCTGAATCTCACAATTGTGTGCAACTCACTTTGCCACTCAAAACAAATGCTCGAGCAAAAATGCAGAATGTGGATGACGGATTTGTGAAATTGATTTGCCACAAGGATTCGAGAATTGTGATGGGCGCTGTTGTTGTTGCCCCTGGCGCAAGCGAATTGATATTCACGCTCTCACTTGCAGTAAAAATGCGGCTTCGAGTTGAAGAAATCGCCGATACGTTAACTGTTTATCCTTCACTGAGTGGATCTATCGCTGAAGCTGCGCGTCAACTTCGCGTCGATTAGCCCTAGATAATTTTGCAGAGTAGTGCACCGCTTGCAACCGTTTGACCAATTTCAACTTGAAGGTTCTTAATGATTCCTGACTTGTGAGCAATCAGAGGTTGTTCCATCTTCATTGCTTCG
>JAURLB010000038.1 GCA_030831445.1 Candidatus Nanopelagicales bacterium
CAGGTGGCACCGGAGACATTGTGATTGGTAGCAACACATTTATTAATTCGGGATGCGTCTTGTACATTGGCAACGGCATTGTGATCGGCGACAATGTGTCTATTGCAGCAAATTGTGTGCTTGCACCCACAAACCACAAGTTTGAAGAACGAAACATTCTCCATCAGCAACAAGGTTTCCAACCGTCGCGTGGCGGTATTCGCATTGCAGACGATGTGTGGGTGGGGGCAGGTTCGGTTTTGCTCGATGGAGCAACGCTGAGTGTTGGATGTGTGATTGGTGCGTGCTCCCTTGTACGCGGCTCTACTGACTCGTACGGGATATATGCGGGTAATCCACTGGTGAAGCGTGGAGAGAGAATCGAAAAGTAGTGAGTGTTCTGGAAAAGCTGTCAATAGTTATTCCAACCTATGACCGACACGATTTTGTTCGGCGGCAGATTGGTTATTGGGCAAACTCTGACGTGACAGTTCACATCATGGACGGATCACCAGTTCCGATGAGTCAAGAATATCTAGAAGATCTCACACCCAATATCAAATATCATCACTCCAACGACGATTTCTTTTCTCGAATGCAGTCAGCAACAGAGCTGATTGATACCCAATACGTGGCGATGCTGGGTGATGACGACTTGTTTGTGAAGTCCGGTTTGAAACGTTGTGTTGAGCATCTTGATATTAAGACAGAAGTGTTTGGCGTCGTTGGGCGTTCAATATATTTCTTTCATCAGCGGGGCGTGGTTTTTGGTGAACCAAAGCATCCAGAAGCCACCAACTATGAACGAGATATCCGGGGAGGAATTGCACGCTTGTATAACCTGTATCACCCTGGAAAGATTGGCGCAATTGCTTATGGTGTTTTTCGCGCTGATCAGTGGAAGCCAGCAATCCGTGCAACGTACGCCAAGAAATACTCCTCTGGATATGTGTACGACACTTTTTTGCGAACACTGCTTACCTATAGCGGCGAGATTGAAGTTGTGGAGGCAGTCACTTGGCTGTGCAGCGGAGAAAATCCGCCGATCCAAAACCAATCGTCATTCAATCGAAGCATTGATCTCATTGAGTGGTTTGATGAGCCAAAGTTCAAAGATGAAGTGATTGACTTCAAGGAACGTCTTGCTTCGAAGGTGTCTGAGATTCACCCCGAAGAAGGGGGTGTCATTTTGAGTGCAATAGATTTTGTTGTTGGCACTCTTGAGGAGCGGTATCGCGTTAAGGCCACTCGTCGGGTTTCATTCAGGGAGAAGCTGCCACGATTGATCAAGACGATCACTCCAGCACCAGTCAAGCAAATTGCTAAAAATTTGCTACCGCGTTCAATTACCAAGCGATTGGATTGGCAAGGAATTCGATTTTTGGATTGCGTGAATTTAATGGAACAACGGGGAGTATCTGTTGACCGAGAAGAAATGGCGACAATCTCTCAAATGATCAAAGAATTCCACGAAGAGAGTTTTGCCTAGTCGCGGAAGTTATTGAACTGCAGCGGAAGCTCGAGATCGGTTGCCTTAAGTAGCGACATCACTTCCTGCAGGTCGTCGCGCTTCTTGCTGGTTACCCGAACCTGCTCGCCCTGTGTTTGACTGCTTACGCCCTTGGGTCCTTTTTCCTTTATCAACTTGTTGATTTCGCGTGCCTTGTCGGAATTGATACCAACTTTGACCGTGACAATTTGGCGAACACTTTCGCCCGACGCTGCTTCTACCTTTCCCCATTCGATGCCTCGAAGCGAAACTTGTCGTTTTACGAGCTTTTCTTCCAGAAGGGTTTTAAGAGCACGGAGGCGATCTTCGCTCGAGGTCTTCAAGGTGAGAATGAGGTCGGCTTGTTCGATAGATGAATTGGTGTTTTTGAAATCAAACCGATTAGCCAGTTCACGTTGCGCCTGATCGACCGCGTTCTTGAGTTCTTGTTTGTCTACTTCGGAAACGATGTCAAAGCTGGGCATAGTGAACACAATACCCAAGCCGATAGAGTGGACACCTTGTGGGTCGGTACCCAAGCGGCCAAAGGGAGCAGACTGTAAATCTGCCGGCTTATGCCTACGTAGGTTCGAATCCTTCCCGGCCCACCATGTCAGTAAAGGAATTGCGCTAATCGGTTACTCTGATTGACGATGATTCTGTCTAGCAAAGACTTACTTTCGTTTGAATCGGACGTCGTGATGGTCGATGGAAGCTTCGATCCCATCCATGACGGCCATATTGAGTATTTCCGTTTGGCCAGTCAGTTTGGTTTTCCCGTTCTTTGCAATATTGCCCCGGATGATTGGACGAAAAAGAAACATTCTGTTTTGCTTCCTGTCAACAATCGCGCGATTGTTTTGGATTCAATTCGCTACATATCTTTTGTAACGATCTCAACAGTTTCAACAGCACAATCCCTCCGAAGCATACACCCAAAAATTTATGCGAAAGGTAAAGACTGGCAGATGCGTGGCGGGATCCCCATCGAGGAACAGGAGATCTGTGATCAACTTGACATCAAAGTTGAATATTTAGATTCGGTGCTCAACTCTTCAAGTAAACTTTTGGAAAATTTCTCGAATGAGGATCGGTAGCATTCTCATATGGTCACAAGATTTGACTGTGTAATTACTTATCACCACAATATTCATACTTGTGGAGTTGCTCGCTTCAACCGTTATCTTGCCGACCATTTAAAGATTCCAATGTTGAGTTTCACTGAATTAGCAAACGATACGTATAACTTCCCTCTGATTTCAATTAAGGAATCTGAAATGCTCCACGAAGACGTGGTGGAGTTTTACTCAATCATTGAAAAAACAAAAGTTCGCTATTCCGTGGTTTTCCATTCATTCTCAGGAACAGAAACAGAGATCAATTTTCTTAATGGAGCAGAAGAGGTTATGGCGCTGAATGCTCAAATGGCCTCCGAGATTTTTCCATATCGAGCCGACGTCTTAACTGGTTACACAGTTGCTACACCACTACCAAATATTTCAATTCCAAATTCCTACGAAATCAAAATGATCACCTTTGGAATGGCCCACAAAATCCAATCAAGCGGATATGTGAAGGTTGCTAGATTACTGAATGATTCCGCTCGAACTTCTGTGTTGGAAATCTCAA
>JAURLB010000002.1 GCA_030831445.1 Candidatus Nanopelagicales bacterium
CTAGAGATTGTTCAACGAAACCGTGGCATCACAATTGTGCTCGAAGACTTGTCACTAGATGACAGACCAACGTATGACCTGTTGGCCCGCGGCGACACGCTAGGTGTCTTTCAGCTTGATGGTGTCCAAATGCGCTCACTTCTACGTTCTCTCGCACCTACTTCGTTTGAAGACATTGCCGCGGTTCTGGCGTTGTACCGCCCCGGGCCGATGGGCGAGAATGCCCATAATGATTATGCTGATCGAAAGAATAATCGCAAAAAAATTGAACCAATTCATCCGGAACTTGCAGATGCCTTAGAGCCAATTCTCGGGGAAACCTTTGGGGTGACCGTGTATCAAGAGCAAGTTATGGCGATTGCGCAACAACTTGCAGGGTACACACTTGGCGAAGCAGATTTGTTGCGCAAAGCCATGGGAAAGAAAGATCAAAAAATTCTCAAACGCGAACGAGTTCGATTTGAAAATGGTATGAAAGAACGAGGATTTTCGGATGGCGCAATTGATAAATTGTGGACTGCGCTAGAGCCATTTGCTGATTATGCGTTCAACAAATCACACGCGGCAGCGTATGGGCTTGTCTCGTATTGGACTGCCTATCTCAAAGCAAACTATCCAGCAGAATATATGGCGGCCTTGCTTACGTCCGTGAAGGATGATCGGAGCAAGTTAGCGGTGTATCTGGCTGAGTGTCGCAAGATGGGCATACAGGTTTTACCACCCGATATCAATGAATCCTATGCCGATTTCACGACCATCGAAAATTCCATTCGTTTTGGTCTCACTGCAATTCGCAATGTTGGCGCCAATGTTGTACAAAGTATTGTGGAAACTCGAAACAAATCTGGGAGTTTCACATCGTATTTAGATTTTCTAGCAAAAGTTGAATCAATTGCCTTGAATAAGCGGTTAAATGAAAGTTTAATCAAAGCCGGAGCATTCGATTCTTTAGGGCAAACCAGAAAAGGCCTGACGTTGATTCATGCTGAAGCTATAGACATCACGATGGAGCGAAAGCGGGAAAAGGAAGCAGGATTTGTTTCGCTTTTTGGCGACGATGCGGCAGATAGTGCAAACGACGAAGTTGCAGAAGGTATGAAATTAGACATCACGATTGACGAATGGGATCGAACAGATTTGTTGGCAGCCGAACGTGAAATGTTAGGCCTGTATGTGAGTGATCATCCATTGCGCGGTATCGAACATGTTGTCGCTGAAGCGAGCGATACATCAATTGTGGAAGCACTGGAGCAACCAGACGCCCAAGTCATCACGTTGGCTGGCCTCATTCGGGAAGTTGTTCGCAAAACTGCTCGACGTAACGGTAGTACGTATGCAAGCATCACCTTGGAAGATATGACTGGTGATGTCGAAATGCTCGTTTTTTCTAATGTGTATGCTGAATACATGGGTCTATTGGTTGAAGACACAATCGTGTCTGTGAACGCAAAAGTAGATAAACGCGAATCCGAAGCCCCGAAACTCATTGCGCTAGATTTCAAATTGCTCGATGTGTCGGCAACGAGCCATCCCGTGGTCATCAATATTGTGGCACAAACTTTGAATCCCCAATTATTGAATCGACTCAAGGAAGTTTTACATCATCACCAAGGTGGCACGGAAGTGCAATTTCGACTTATCAATGGTTCGCGGGTGACGGCACTGAAAATCAACGAGCAATTTCGAGTTGAACCTACACCGGCCTTTTTCGGTGACTTGAAAGCGCTCCTCGGCCCCAACTGCCTATGAAACTACAATCAATCTCGAAGCGGATGCAGGGCATCGTTGTTCTCACCGTTGGTTCTTTCGTAGCGCTATTGCTCTGGATTTGGCAAGCCCCATATGTTGAATGCTTCGTTAATGAGGGAAGTTGCGTTTACTATGTGGAGCGCAATAGCGATTTCTTTGCTGCAGATTTTCTGTATGCGCTCTTGATGTTTGGACTTGGAGTACTTTGTGCATTGCTCTTTCAGCGCACGTGGTGGCAAGCTGGATTGCTCTTCCAACTTGGTCTTGCCGCATATTCAGTTCTCTTATCTATTTTTGTCGCTCTAGCGGGACAGTTGGTACGACCACTCACCATGATTAATGAATTGCGAGCTGACGCAGGAATTGAACTCAGAACACTTGGAGCAATTTTTATTCTTCCGGCAATTATTCAAGTCATCATTACTGTTTCAGGAACTGCATATGGTTCAGATCCCAAGCAGGACAAAAGTGTTGAGTGATGTGTTCGAGATTTATCCGGCACTTGACGTCCAAGACGGAAAATTAGCGCGCAGCCCAGAGAGTCGGTTTCAGACAATTACGCAAGCGCTTGGAGCATATGAAATACAGGGAATTACTTGGCTTCACCTTGTTGACCTGGACCTGGCTTACAATCGAGGATCAAACAAAGAAACAATTGCTCAAATCATGTCTGACACTTCCCTAAAGGTTCAACTTTCAGGGGGAATCAAAACTATGGACTTATTTGAGGCGGCCCTTGAATTTCGACCAAGTCGAATCAACCTCGCTCCAGATTTTTTACTTCAAAAAGTAGATCTTGCCGTCGTGCTTGGCAATACGGATGTAGAGGTTTTGTGCGCAATTGATCTTGAAGACGATCAGGTGGTTTCAAGGGCTACCGGGGCGCACCTTGGTCCAATTGAACCTCATCTTGCTTGGCTCGAAGACCATGGATGTCAACAAATTGTTCTGACAGAAGCCAAGAGAGACGGCAAACTTGAGGGTGTGAATACCGACCTTTATAAGCACATGCGTGAACTAACTGACATGAGATTGATTGCATCTGGTGGGGTGTCGTCAATGACGGACATTCAAGCGCTGGCTGATTTAGGTGTGGCCGGGGTTGTTGTGGGAACTGCGCTCCACTACGGAACTATCAATCTCAGCGAAGTAGTCGCCGAACTGAGGTTGCAATGACGTACTCGACAATTCCAAATGGACAAATTCAGCCAACATTTGAAAACTTTGAGACTATCGCTGAGTCAAAGCGGGTCATTCCAGTTGTTGCAAAAGTTTTGGCAGATGGTTGGAGTGCGATTGGTTTGTACGAAACTCTCGCAGCATCCCGTCCTGGTACTTTCTTATTGGAATCAGCCGAAGGTGGCAAAACTTGGGCGCGCTATTCCTTTATTGGAGTCCGATCAAAGAGCAGTTTGCTCGTACGAAATGGAAGTTGTGAAATTTTGGGCGAGATGCCAACTGGACTCACGCTAGGAGCGGATGGTTTTGGCACACTTGAAGCGTTACTCCAGTTACTTAAGACCGAACCTTCTGACCAATTGCCACCATTCACGGGTGGCCTTGTTGGCATGATTTCTTACGACAGCGTTCGATGGTTGGAAACTTTGCCTCAGATCCAAGACGACGAATTGAATCTTCCAGATATGGCATTCTTGCTGAGCTCTGATCTTGCTGTGCTCGACCACTGGGAGGGCACACTCTGGGTGATTGCAAATGCAATAAATTATGACGCAACCGCTGAACGACTTCGTTGGGCATATGACGACGCCTGTGCACGAGTGAAAGAAATGTTACAGCTCGTCAAGCAGTCAGAAGGGTTGAGCATCAGTCAACTAGCACCTGTCGAGTCAATCGAAATTCAATCCAATACGTCGAAATCTGAGTTCTTTGAAAACGTTGCTCGATGCAAAGAACACATTCGGGCAGGAGACGCATTTCAAATAGTTCTCTCACAACGATTTGTTGCGCCAGTAGCAGGGGATTCCTTTGATGTGTATCGAATGTTACGAGCAAACAACCCAAGTCCTTACATGTACTTCATGAGAATTGGTACTTCACTTGATGAAGATGCTTCAGTTTGGTTTGACATAGTTGGCTCAAGTCCAGAGGCACTCGTCAAACTACACAACGGAATGGTCGAAATGCATCCAATCGCTGGTACCCGCAAACGTGGGGCTACGAGCAGTGAAGATGATGCGCTCGAGGCGGACTTGTTACATGATGCCAAAGAACGTGCCGAGCACTTGATGTTGGTTGACCTAGGGCGTAATGATCTTGGTCGAATATCAGTTCCAGGGACTGTTGAAGTTTCACAATTCATGACTGTTGAGAAGTATTCGCATGTGATGCATTTGGTTTCCAAAGTACGTGGAATCTTGGCTGCGGAAAAGAGTGCGGTGGATGTGGTGCGAGCAACTTTTCCAGCGGGCACCCTGAGTGGTGCACCAAAACCGAAAGCTATGGAAATCATTGAGCACTTAGAAACCACAAGACGTGGCTTGTATGGTGGCGTTGTCGGCTATTTTGATTTTGCTGGCAACATGGATTTAGCAATTGCAATACGAACCGCAGTGATAAAAAATGGAACTGCGTTTGTTCAAGCCGGCGCTGGAATTGTCGCGGATAGTGACGCTGAATCAGAATATCAAGAGTGCATCAACAAAGCGAGTGCCGTGCTGAGAGCTGTTGCAAACGCCTCACTCCTCAAGGAACTATAAGATGTCTCGATCTCGAGCATTCCTTCTTTCGCTCGTGCTCTCACTCATGTATTTTGGATTTGAACGTGCTAAAAATTTGTTCGGGATTGAATCTGAATTGGAAAACGTAACTCCCTTGTTACTTGTTGTATTTGCTTTTTTGATTCTTGTTGTGACGCCTCGAAGTGTCGTGCTGTACGGTGGATTCATACTCGTTGCAATGCTTATTGATGCACTGCTCTCATTGCAGTTTGAGAGCGTGGCCTCACTTGCCAATGTCAGTTCGATGTTCGTGTCATTTCTTCTCGGCGCTGGTATGGTGATCTTGCTCAAGCGACTGCGAAAAGTCGTGTGGAAGTCAACGCAACGTTTCTCAAGAACTCACATCGACCCTTGGGTTGCAATCGATCAGGGAATTGACCCTACGCTAGAGTCTGACAAGGAGGCTGTATGAGTTCGAAACGCTCGCATCACGGAAATACACCAGCCGCATGGACGGCAGTAATCATCGCAATCCTTGCCTTCAGCGTTGGGGGATTCGGGACCATCATCGGTAATTTGTGGGTTGTTGGTTTGGGTTTCGCACTACTTTTTGTGTCTGCAGTTGTTGGAAAGTTGATGCAGATGGCGGGTCTTGGGCAATATCCAAATCCTGACGCTTAGATAACGTTTTTATTAGGATTTTTTGCGTACTTTCACGCACACTTGGACTATGAACGACGACATTAGCGGCCTTGTCTTAATTGTTGAAGACGAGAAGACGATTGCTGACATTCAGCGTATGTATCTGCAAAAAGCAGGCTTTGGTGTCCACGTCGAAGTAGATGGTGTTGGCGCTATGAAAGCCGCTCGTGAACTCCAGCCGGCCTGTATCGTGCTCGATGTTGGCATTCCTGCACCAGATGGCATTGAAGTTGTGAAATATCTCAGACAAGAAGGTAATTGGACTCCTGTGCTGATGTGCACAGCACGTGACGATGAAGTCGATCGGGTGTTGGGTCTTGAAATGGGTGCTGATGATTACATCACAAAGCCATTCAGTCCCCGCGAACTCGTTGCTCGAGTGAAAGCGGCAATACGCCGTCACAACAAGAGCGCTGAACCTGAAGATGTGCTTGAACTAGGCGAAGTATTACTCAACAGGGCAACACGCAAAGTAAGTGTTGCCGGACATGATGTGGAGTTCACCGCAACCGAATTCGATTTACTTGCGTATCTGATGACTCGCAGCGGACGAGTTATTTCGCGTGAGCAGCTCTTGAGTGATGTGTGGGGGTATGCCGCTTATGCGTCTAACCGCACTGTTGATACTCACATAGCGCAGGTTCGTTCAAAGTTAGGCGATTATTCATTTATTCGAACGGTTCGAGGAGTCGGCTATTCAGCCGACTTGCATGAGTGATGGTAAGCGCAGATGGTGGTGACATCCGTCATACCGAATTACAGTCCGTGACAGTTGGGGAAGATTTTTCAGTTCGCCAATCGTTAGCAAATCGCATTTGGGTAGTCGCTGCTGTGTCCGTCGTGATTGCAGTTGTGTTTGGTGGACTCATTTCTTATCCACTTGTTCAATCTGCGGCAGAAAACCAAGTGCGCGAAGAGTTGAGCAGGCAAGCAGACCTTGCCCAAGAACTTGTGATCGCCAATCTCTCAGGTGAACCAGTCCGGGGAAGAGTCGGACCTGAGTTTGCGGCCGGTGTGATTGTGATTCCAGTGGTTCCAGGTCGCCCAATTCCAGAACCGCTGAGTGAATCGGACATTATTACTATTGAAAGGAATGCTTCATTCAGCTTAGTTCGAGAAACTCCTGAAGCTCGATATTTCCTCGAAGGGCGACCTATTGGACTTGGTCAAGGAATCGTATTGGTGCAACGTGATGATGCGGCCGATGCACCTGCTGCAGTACTGATGACCCGTTTGGTAATTGCACTCATCATTGGATTGATCGCCGCGGCCATCATCGCTTATTTTGTAGCAAAACGAACCGCAAAGCCACTGTATCTTGCATCACTTGCGGCTCGACGACTCGCGCAAGGTGAACGCAATGTTGGGGTGGAGGTCGAAGGTGCTGCAGAAGTTGCTGACATTGCAGAGGCACTGAATCTGCTTGCCCATAACCTTGCCCTCAGCGAAAACAGGCAACGTGAATTCTTCATGGCTGTTTCTCATGAATTGCGTACACCGCTAACTTCCATTAAGGGTTATGCCGAAGCAATGGCCGATGGGATAATCGACGGCGATGAGATTCAAAAAACTGGTGTGCTTGTAACGAATGAAACAGCCCGGCTTGAGCGACTCGTTTCGGATCTACTTGATATAGCCAGACTTGACGCTGTTGATTTTCAACTCCACCTTACGGATACGTCCCTAAACAATTTACTTGACGACGTATTTCAAGCCTGGACACTCATTTGCCAAAAAGAACACATACAATTTTCGTCAACAATTACGGCACAAGAGGTGGCATTAGAAACTGATCCCATTCGTTTGCGACAATGCGTCGATAATTTGCTGGAAAACGCTCTTCGCGTTACACAATCAGGTGGGGACATTCGACTGGACCTCGTGATCAATGCTCATGGTGCTGAAATTCATGTTCAGGATAGCGGCCCGGGACTGAGTGACGATGATTTGCACGTAGCGTTTGAATCTGGAGCATTACATTCGCGTTACCGAGGAATTCGTCAAGTAGGAACAGGCTTGGGTCTTGCACTCGTTTACAAACTTGTGTATCGACTTGGCGGAACCATCAATGTCCAGCATTCCACGCTAGGTGGCGCTCACTTCATCATTCGAATGCCACTTTCTCGCCCGTAATCAAACGCAACTAGGCTCGGACAATGGGAAGTGTTCTCGACGAAATATTGCTCAAAGTTCAAGGTGACCTTGATGCGCGCCGAGCACATTTGAGTTTTGAGGATTTGCAGGCAAAAGTTGAAAACACCCCTTTGCCAAAAAATATCATGCCGACCTTTCAAGGCAGAGATGTCTGTGTCATTGCTGAAATTAAACGACGTAGCCCAAGCAGAGGAGATCTTGCGCCTATTGCTGAGCCCGCTGTTTTGGCAAGTATGTATGAAGCAGGTGGTGCGCATGCGATTTCGGTACTCACTGAAGCGCATTACTTCAATGGCTCAATAGAGGACTTACGCGCTGTGCGAAAAACTGTCGATGTGCCGGTGCTTCGAAAAGACTTCATCGTGAGTTCGTATCAATTATTTGAAAGTCGACTCATTGGGGCAGATCTTGTACTTTTGATAGTTGCAGCACTTGAACAACAAGCACTTGAATGCTTAATCGAACGTTCGTATTCGCTGGGTTTGACCCCAATTGTTGAAGTGCATGAACTCTCGGAGGTGTCGCGAGCAGTGGATGCGGGAGCAAAAGTAATCGGGGTGAATAATCGAAATTTGAAAACGCTCGAGGTCAATAAAAATCAATTTCTAGAACTTGCAGAGTTCATTCCCTCGTCCGTAGTAAAGATTGCTGAAAGCGGAATCCGTACCGCCCAAGATTTGCGAACATATGCAGCGGCTGGCGCCGATGCAGTGCTGGTGGGCGAAGCTCTTGTTATCAGTGATGACCCGGGAAAACTTGTCCACGATCTTGTAACTGCTGGGGCTCATCCTTCTGTCAAGCATCATTGAGGATTTTTGAGAGAATACGCCAATGACAATCAACTACTCGGCCCCTGACGCAAAAGGTCACTTCGGTCAATATGGCGGAAGGTTTGTTCCCGAAGCGTTGATTAGCGCACTTGATCAACTTGAATCGGAATATCTTCGCGCTCGCGACGATGTGTCGTTCCAAGAGGAACTCGCGTATCTCCACGCTACCTACACTGGCAGACCTTCACCGCTTACTTTTGCTAAGCGATTTTCGGAGCACTGTGAAGATGTTAAAGTTTTTCTAAAGCGCGAGGATCTCAATCACACTGGGTCTCACAAGATAAACAACGTTTTAGGTCAGGCACTACTGACGAAGCGAATGGGTAAGACGCGAGTAATCGCAGAAACAGGTGCGGGCCAACACGGTGTTGCATCAGCAACTGCTTGCGCTTTGCTTGGTCTTGAGTGTGTGGTGTACATGGGGGAAGAAGATACGAAGCGTCAAGCTCTCAATGTCAGCCGCATGCGAATGCTTGGTGCCGAAGTTATTCCGGTGACAACTGGATCCAAAACACTCAAGGATGCAGTGAATGAAGCGATGCGCGATTGGGTGACAAACGTAGATAGTACGCACTATCTACTCGGAACTGTTGCAGGTCCGCACCCATTTCCGATGATGGTTCGAGATTTCCATACAGTTATTGGTAAAGAATCTCGAGAGCAAATGTTGCAGGTCCATGGATTGCCTAGTGCAATTCTTGCTTGCATTGGTGGCGGCAGTAACGCAATTGGAATTTTCTATCCGTTCATTAATGACGATGAAGTAGAGCTTTGGGGTTTTGAAGCTGGTGGCGATGGAGTTGAGACCGGTCGACATGCCGCGTGTATTACTGCTGGACAAACAGGTGTCTTCCAAGGGTCACGATCATTTCTGATGCAAGACGAAGAAGGTCAAACCATTGAAAGTCATTCAATTAGTGCTGGTCTGGATTATCCAGGGGTCGGACCAGAACACGCATTCTTGAAGGAACTTGGTAGAACTCAGTATCGTCCAATCACCGACCGCGAAGCGATGGACGCGTTTCTCTTGC
>JAURLB010000039.1 GCA_030831445.1 Candidatus Nanopelagicales bacterium
GGCGTCAAGTTTCGGGACTATCAAGTGGAGTTCTTAAAGACGGGGAGCTAGGAGCGACAAGATTTCTTAGACGTGTAAAACAAATAACGGCAACTGCTAGTGAAGATGTCAGTCTTGTTCTTGACCAACTCGCTTTGGAGTACCCAGACACAAATGCGATCGACCTTTGCTATGCAACTTCAATGGTTGAGGTGGGGCTTGATGTACCTCGTCTTGGATTGATGACAGTAATGGGTCAACCTAAAGGTGCGAGCCAATACATTCAGGTAACTGGTCGAGTTGGTCGCAAAAAGGAAAGCCCAGCCCTAATTCTGGTGGCGTTCAATACAAATAATGTCCGGGATCGTTCACACTTTGAATCGTTCAGAGCGTCACACGAAAGGTTGTATGCGTCGGTAGAGAGCGCGAGTGTCACTCCTTTCACGCGACAGGCGTTAAATCGAAGTCTTAGGTCGGCAACGACTGCATTATTGAGAATTTTGAACCAGCAAAATTCTAAGCCGCAAGACTGTTTGGTGAAATGGGATCAAATTGAGGCAGCATTTGTTGCCCGAGCTAATCACTCATCTGCGAAGTCTGCGGCCAATGTTAAGTCTGTATTTGCGATAATGAAATCCGAAATCTCGGCACAGTCGCTCAATGGCTTCGAATGGGAAGGAGATAAACCTTTTATCTTCGGATACGAATCAGGAATTCCCGTTCAGAGATTAGAACCATTTTGGAGAGCTTTACGCTCAATGCGAAGTGTCGATTCAGATGCTCTGGGGGCAATTATCAGTAATGCGGGACCGAATGCGCCTCAAAAGTCAGAAGCAGAAAATTTAGTAGAAGATGAAGGCGAGAACGAGATATGAAAAATGCTTGGAAAACACAAATCAAGCGAGGCCACCTTGTTCTCTCATCTGGGGTCGGGTCGATCATTCGAACCCAAAATGGTGTTACTGCAGTAATCGCGGGATTACCTTCATGGTTAGAAACTATTCCAGTTAATGGCCCTGACCTTCCCTCCCTGCAAAAAGCGCAAAAGGCTTATCTCGATGAATATGAAATCCGTGACGCCGAACTTGAGGATGCATGCGGCGTTAGTCGATTTATCGCGCCACCAAAACAAGACGACGAGGTTTATGGTCGTAAGCAAAACTACAATTGGGAAGTACCGCTAATCAGATTCCCGTTGGCCGGAGTATGTGAAAATTTCAAATGCCAGCGTTTGCGTGTAGCGAGTGCATCAGATAGTCAAGTTCTTGACTGTACTCACTGTGCGACAGATCGAAAATATAAACATAAGTCACGACAAGTTCCAATTTTCCTCATCTGTGCAAATGGCCATCTAGATGAAGTTCAGTGGGATACATTAATGGAACACAAGAATGGCTGCACCGAGAGTAAAATCAAGGTTCAGATTGGAGAGGTTTTAACTTCTCCACGAGCGACCTGTTTGGGTTGTGGGGCGAAATCCGCTACCGACGATTTAGAGTTTGCATGCACAGGTCGATCCCCGTGGTTGCCGCATCTCCCAAACGAGCCCTGTGTGGAAAAAATGAGGATAGTTGAGCGGACGAGCGTCAGTGCTTATTATGCATCAACAAAATCGGCAATTCACATACCGATTGATTCAAAATTCGATGAATCACTTCTCAATTGGCTCACTCAGCGCAACTTTGCAAACCTTGTCGATGTAAAAAACGATGAAGCGATAGAAAAGTTGTGCGATTTTTGCGTTAAGGCAGGTTTTTTGGTTTCGAAAGACTTACTTGTAGAGCACGTTGAATACATAAAGATTCGTGAGCAAAAGTTAGACAAGGATGAAGAAGACCTTTGGGACGTTGGAGTCGCTAGGACGCGTGAGTTCGACATTATGTCTGGAAAAGTAGATTATCCAGCACTTCAGAATTCGAAACTTATCGAATTTGACGTGATTGACGTCGGATCATTTCAACATCAATTTGTAGGTACCCATAGTTTGATTAATGGGGTTACCGCAGTCCATCGGTTGACTGAAACACGAGTACTGGATGGATTCTCACGTGTCGAGCCAAAGGTGCTGACGTCCCGAGAAGGATACAAAATGCTTTGGGGTCATGAAGTTAAGTCTGATTCTTGGCTGCCGGGTTACCGTGTTCATGGCGAAGGTATTCTGATTGAGATTAACCCACTCATCATTGCTCAACGACTTGGGAGCGATTTAACAAATAAGGATCTGATTGATTTAGGTAATCCGAGGGGCCCACTTTCCTCCGGTGGGGTGTTGGCACATTCTCTTGCACATCTGCTGATAACTGCTCTCGCAGATGATTGCGGATATCAACTTCCAAGCATTCGGGATCGTATATATGACCTGGCTGACGGTCGCATTGGATTAATGGTTTACACAGCTGAGGGGGACTCGGTTGGCACTCTTGGTGGACTTGTTGCGTTCGCTCAACCAGGCAAATTCGAGAAACTTCTTGATAAAGCGCTAGAGATTGGTCGCTGGTGTCCACAGGATCCAGTTTGTATTGAAAGGCTTACTGATCAAAGGGTGGGAATTCACGCAGCGTGTCATCAATGCCTTCTCTTGCCTGAAACATGTTGTGAGAAATTCAACTCATGGCTTGATAGGTCCACGATTGTCGGAAGAAGTGAAAAGTTTCCAACAGGCGTTTTATAGTTACGCGAAGCTAGACATGCAGAACCTCCGGATAGCGACTTGGAACACCAAACAAGGTGTGGCGCCTCGGCAGAAAGAAGTCGTGTTGTGGCAATGGATTCAAGAGACGATTGACCCTGATTTGATAGTGCTTACTGAAGCTAAGGCGCCAAGGGCTGGTTTCCCAAGAGACTGGAGTGGTGTATGGCTTCAAGGGGGTGTCGGGAATCGTCGGCCATTTGGCACTCTTATAGCTGGTAGAAAAATCAAACTTTATGAGACAGAGTTTCGCCGTCGCCGAACAAAGCATAAAGAGAATCGCCCGAACGCGGCAACGCCTTTCTGTGTTGATGTGCTTCGCGACGGCGACTTATTGGTAAGGGTTTTAGGGCACTATGGATTAATGCTCGGTGACCAAGACGGCTTCAGCGCTCTTGATGCCTTAAATAGAGAAATTGACGATGTTATGGACGAGCATGGCGAAAGTCGCTTTGTTGTTGCAGGTGACTTCAATTTATGGCCGGATGATGTGGTCGATAATTTTAAAAGTATTGGAATGACAAGCGTTACCGACTTGCGAAAGTCATTCCCAACTTTGCATAATCCAGAAAGTGGTTCACGAATTTGGACTCACAAGAATGGGCCGAAGGACTCAGACGGCAAGCGCCAAGAACTGGACTTCATTTTCATATCTGAAGACTTAAAGAAAAAGTTTGTAAGTACAAGTGGTGGTGTCGGTGATTTTCCAGATGCATGGGAAATGAGCGATCACGCACCCATAACAGTAACCCTAGCCCTGTGAGTGTTTTGTCGGCCTAGAACTGTCGACACCTTAGCTCGATTAATTATCATCTTTGTCTGATTTTTGCTCGATGATCTCGGAAGAAATATCTTCGAGACAATTCGACTTGTGTTCTGCCACGTAATTATCTACTGCTTTAAGACCTTTGTTTAAGATCATTGTTATCGGGAGGAATGCTGCTGCTTGCGCGCCATAGAACTCTCCGTTTTTCTCAACAGACTCATCAATCATGCTTTCTACCAGATCGCTATTAAATGCAACGCAAATATCTGTTTCACTTATGCCGAACAGTAACGGCTCTAGTTGTTCTCTCTCTGTGAACACTTCAGGTGGTGCAGTCAAAAATGTGACTGTGGTCCCGTCTTTGTGTTGCATGCGAATCAACACGTCATCATCATCATCTTCACTATCTTCTAAAAAATCATCAAGATTCATTTATTTGTCTTTCTGGAGGGGTAATTAGCACTGTTTAAAGGAGTTTTCTGAGGTCGTTGCGCCCAAAGATGGTCTCGAGGTGTTTTACTATCAAGGAATTTGGACGGAAGGTTCGCTGACCCCAACCGCTCTCGTCTGGGTGCATTTCTGACAAGGTTTCGAGTGCTTCTTGAGGGTCGAAACCTTTTGCGATTGCAACTCCCCATGCACATGCTGTTGATCGCGAGATGCCCGCATGGCAGTGGATCAGGATTGAACCGGTTTGTTTTGCGCCCCATTCGACGATGCCTCGAACTTGTTCGAGGGTTGGTGCCTGCCCATATTCGTCGTTTGTGACGTCATCAAAACTGACCACCAGGTGGTTTGGGTGACCCCAATCAGAGACTTCATGCTTTTCTGGTCCTGCGGTTATTACTGCATCGAACTCGTGACAAAGTTCTGACGCTTCTTCGATATTTCGGATAATTGGTAATTGCGTACTTGTTGATATTGACATTTGGATAATTCCTATCTGTTTGGTTTGTGTTAGTGGTATTACGTACTGAAGGCTCAAATTTGTGTACTACCACTTAAAATTGTTTAGTAACGCCCAAAAATGGCGTTTTAGTTGCAAGGTTCGGTGTCGTCGAGGTGTTCTTCGTTTGAGCGGCCGCAATAGTCACAGACCAGGTCAAGCCAATCTCCATCGAGCATCGCTTGCTCGATCGCTTCTTGCTCATAGGCATCTTGACGATCACGTCTTTTATTGGCGCGCCGCCTGGCGTATTTGTAGATCAATATTCCTTTGATGATTCCCATCTATTTGTGCTGCTTTACCCGCAGACGAAGCGGCGGTTCAAGTCTCTCGGCTGAACC
>JAURLB010000040.1 GCA_030831445.1 Candidatus Nanopelagicales bacterium
AAAGAGCATTCCGGCTTCGAGCAAGTCTGCAATAAAGAAGCTGATGAGTCCTGCCGCCACAAGCAACAAGAGCATTGGCTCTTTGACAACATCCCAGATTTGTGAAACGAGAGATTGCTTTTTGCTTTCACTTAGTTCATTAAAACCATTGCGTTGTCGCGAAGTTTCAACTTCACGCGTCGTTAAACCTTGAAGTTTTAGCATCCTGTTCCGCTAGGCGATGGGGTTGGTCTAGCGAGTTCGCGCATGGCTGCTTCTTTATCTCTTACACTTTCAAATCCTTGCCCAACGACAATATCTATTGACTTGTCTTTCCGGTTATCTTGGATAAGTACCGCGTTGACAATGTATGCCTGCAACAAGATGGCCGCACTCTTGCTTTTCTTTCCATAGCGGATTTCTGCTGCGGACTTGATGTTGTCTGCACCTAAGTTACCAACTTCAAGCACTTTGAATCCTGCATTTTCCAACACTTCTCCAGTAATGCCTGCCACTCCTACACGTTTCGATCCATTCAACACTCGGACTTCAACTTCATCTGGGTCTGGCACAAATTCAACTGGGAAAATGGCGAGGGTAATGCACGGAGTTGGCTCTGCATTTTCAACCGGAACAAAGACAGGTCGATTCACGAGATAGCCCGTACCGTAGCCAATTAGGAATATTGCTAGGGCAACGGCGCTCAATGACAGTATTCGCCTGCGTCGTTCATTTCGACGCGAAGCGAAGTTCATTCGTGACATCTCCACCTCGTTGTGCTGAGTGGCGGAGGTTGCGGGATTTGAACCCGCGAGGGCGTTAACCCAACACGCTTTCCAAGCGTGCGCCATAGGCCACTAGGCGAAACCTCCGTTGCGAAGAATAGTCGTAGGAATGTGTGAGTGATTTTGTAGGCTCATTTCTCACAATTGGCTTTCAGATTTACACTATTGCCAACCCCTCGTACGGCGTTATCTTGCCGAACTCCCCCAGGGCCGGAAGGCAGCAAGGGTAGGTGGGCTCTGACGGGTGTGCGAGGGGCCTTATGTCTCTCTGAGTTATTACCCTGCCCCTGTGACCCTTGCACTTTATCGAACATATCGACCTGGCAGATTTGCCGATGTTATTGGGCAAGAACACGTCACCACCCCACTTCAGCGTGCACTGAAGGCCGACAAAACTCACCACGCATACTTATTCTCAGGTCCTCGTGGTTGCGGAAAAACATCCAGCGCTCGAATTCTTGCCAGATCACTGAATTGTGAAAATGGTCCGACAGATGAACCGTGCGGAACATGCGCATCCTGCATTGAACTTGCACCCAATGGTCCAGGATCTATAGATGTCATCGAACTCGATGCGGCCTCGAGTCGTGGAATTGATGCTGCGCGTGAACTTCGCGAACAAGCAATGTATGCGCCGGCTGGCTCGCGATTTCGAATTTACATTATTGATGAAGCGCATCAGCTCACGACAGAAGCAGCAAATGCGCTTCTCAAACTTGTTGAAGAACCCCCTGCACATCTTCGATTTGTCTTCGCTACGACTGAGCCCGATAAGTTGCTTGCCACTATTCGCTCACGAACTCATCATTACCCTTTTCGATTAGTTCCAACTTCAGTCTTACAAGAACACCTAGCCAAGATTTGTGAACAAGAAAATGTGAAGGCAGATCCTTCTGCTCTCGCTCTCGCGGCGAAAGCCGGAGCGGGCAGTGTCAGGGATGCCTTAAGTGTGTTGGGTCAACTCGTTGCAGGTGCTGCAAAGGAAGGCATTACCTACGAACAAGCAGTGAGTCAGCTTGGGTTCACAGCAGATTCGCTGCTTGACGATGTAATCGGTGCTTTGATCGATAACGATGGAGCATTACTCTTCAAGACGGTAGATGCAGTTGTTGCATCTGGTCATGATCCCAGACGTTTCACAACCGACTTGCTTGAGCGACTTCGCGACTTGATAGTAATTGAGTCTCTTCCAGATGCCGCCGGATTAGTGTCAGTACCGAAGGATCGTTTTGAAGTTCTAGCAACTCAAGCAAAAGCGTTAGGAATAGCAGCGCTCAGTCGGGCGGCTGATTTAGTGAGTGATGGTCTGACTGCACTTCGCGGTGCTACTTCGCCACGACTGTATTTAGAGTTACTTGCAGCCAGATTACTGGTGAATGCTCGTGAAATAGATTTCGGTAGTTTGCTTGCACGTCTCGATGCCGTTGAACGACGCCTCAGTAGCGTAAATCAGCAGCCAGTAGCTGCCCCTGTCACACCACAAGCTCCACCTGCCGGTAAGACAACACCGCCAAAACTCTCGACAGTTGCGCCTTCAAGTGCAAAGAAATCTGAAGAAACTTCTGTTGAAAAATCTGAACCCGAAAAGCCCAAGCCTGAGACAAAAGCAAAAGTTGCAGGTGGCCCACTACCTGATATCGCCGCGGTTCAATCACTGTGGCCAGTTATCTTGCAATCAATCCAAAGTCTCACAGGTGGTAGCAGATTGGCCTGGATGGCTGCAACGAACGGTTATCCAACCGCAATCAATGAGAAGGCTTTAACTCTCACGTATGCCAATCCTGGACCAATTACCATGGCGCGCAACAACAAATTTGAATCTGTATTTGCTCAAGCCGTTTCCGAAGTGTTACAACGAGACCTCGAAGTAGTTCTTGAACACAATTCTGAGTTTGTGCTACCAACAGTTACGCAATCAGCTGCATCAATCTCGCCAAAACCAGTGGGTGCAAGTATTGAAGTCTCATCTGATCCATCGGGTCCGCAGTCAAAACGTAAAAAGAAAGATGTCCTGCAAGAAATGGATGAAATTTCAGATGATGATCCGGTTGTTGATGGTAATCAAAGCCTGGACCTAATGAAAGAAATGTTTGGTGCTGAAGTTATTGATGATTCGAAGGATAGTAAATAGCAATGTATGAAGGCATTGTTCAGGATCTCATTGACGAACTTGGTCGCTTGCCAGGTATTGGGCCAAAGTCGGCCCAGCGAATTGCATTCCATATTCTTACGATGGAAGAAACTGATATTAAGCGTCTTGCAGAAATTCTGAGCGTTATCAAAGAACGCGTGACCTATTGCGAGATTTGTGGAACGGTTTCTGAAGAACCACAATGCCGCATCTGCACAGACCCTCGCCGTGATGCAACCATGATTTGTGTAGTTGAAGAACCTAAAGATGTTGTCGCAGTTGAGCGTAGTCGCGAATTCAATGGTCGCTACCACGTACTTGGAGGAGCGCTGAACCCTGGACGTGACATTGGTCCAAGTTCACTTCGAATCCCACAGCTAATGAAACGTTTGCAGGATCCAGGCATCACTGAGGTCATCATTGCTACTGACCCGGATTCAGAAGGGGAAGCAACTGCAACATATTTGGCGCGTCAATTAGCCCAAATGGGCATCACAGTGTCCAGAATTGCCACTGGTGTTCAGATGGGTGGGGACCTGGAATACGCCGACGAAGTAACTCTTGGCCGAGCAATCGCTGGCAGAAGAAACCTTAATTCTTAAATATCTCATATTTCAAGACAATTGAGCGTCTCACTATGTGATATGAGGCTGTCTATTGCTCTCTCCTGGAGGACAATTGGGCCATGGGTTTGGTGGTTCAAAAGTACGGTGGCTCATCAGTCGCCGATGCCACCGCTATTAAAAGAGTTGCTGCCAGAATTGTTGAAACCAAAAAAGCCGGCCACAAAGTTGTCGTTGTGGTTTCAGCAATGGGTGACACAACTGATGAACTGATTGATTTGGCCAATCAAGTTACGCCAATTCCACCACCACGCGAACTCGATATGTTGCTCACTGCGGGGGAGCGAATCTCAATGGCTCTTCTTGCAATGGCTGTGGGACAACTTGGGTTTGAAGCACGATCATTCACTGGATCTCAAGCAGGTGTAATTACAGATTCAGCACATGGCAAAGCACGCATCATTGATGTCACACCTGGCCGAATCCAAACTGCTATTGATGAAGGTGCAATTGCAATCGTTGCAGGATTTCAAGGTGTGTCACAAGATTCAAAAGACATCACCACATTAGGCCGAGGTGGTTCTGACACAACAGC
>JAURLB010000041.1 GCA_030831445.1 Candidatus Nanopelagicales bacterium
CACACAAATTAATCGTGCTATTGGAGAACGACGCATATGTTCCCGTTGTGTGCAAATTAGTGGGTGGCACCCCAGACAAGCCTATGTTGGGCGTTGTTGCTCGTGCTAAGACGGATAAAGTTCATTTTGAATGAAAGTCTTACAAGCTGTTTGCGGCGGACTAGATTCTAAAATCTAAGCTAGAAACTCTCTGCCACCAAGATATGGTTGGAGTGCTGCCGGAATCTTGACAGAGCCATCTTTTTGTTGGTGGGTTTCAAAGATTGCTGCAATCATTCGAGTAATAGCAACTAAAGTGCCATTCAACGTTGCCACCGGTTCTGTGCCCTTGTCATTTCGCATTCTGATTTTGAGTCTACGACTTTGGAATGTTGTGCAATTGGATGTACTGGTGAGCTCTCGGAATCGATCCTGGCTTGCAAACCAGACTTCGCAGTCAAACTTTCGGCTCGCCGATGACCCTAAATCCCCTGTTGCTACATCAATGACTCGGTAGTGCAATTCCATGGCATCCAAGAACTCTTTTTCAAAGGACAATAACTTCTGATGCTCTTCAAGTGCATTATCAGGATGACAAAACGAGAACATTTCAACTTTATCAAACCAGTGAACACGGAAAATTCCTTTTGTGTCCTTCCCGTGCGATCCTGCTTCACGTCTGAAACAAGGGGAGTAACCAACATATCGAAGTGGAAGATTCTTCGAATCTAAGATTTCATCCATATGGAGTGCTGCAAGTGGGACTTCTGCTGTGCCCACTAAATACATATCGTCGGCTTCTAGTCGGTACACATTCTCAGCAGCCTGTCCTAAGAATCCAGTTCCTTCCATTGCTTCTGGTTTCACAAGCGCTGGTGGAATTACTGGCATAAACCCATGTTTGGTGGCAAGTGCCATTGCGAAGTTCACGAGTGCAAATTCAAGGAGTGCACCATCATTTTTCAGATAGTAAAACCGTGATCCCGAAACTTTGGCTCCACGTTCAATGTCAATTGCGCCAAGGGCTTCACCAATCTCAGCATGATCTTTCACTTGGAAATCAAATGTTGGTTTTGCGCCATGTTCGGAGATAACTTTGAAATCTGCCTCGCCACCCACTGGTGCATTTGATTCAACAACATTGGAGAGTAGTTTCAAAACTGCATCGAGTTTTTCATCAGCCTCGCGTACAGCACTTTCAAGGGCGCTTACTTGCTCTGATAACCCTGAAGCCTGTTTCATCAATCCTTCAAGCTCTTTGGCAGCGTCATTGTCTCCCTGTTTTGCTTTACCTTGAAGTGGACCGATTTGTTTACCAAGATTCTTTTGTTCAGCACGAAGCTGTTCAAATTCCAATACGGCTTGCCTTCGAGCAGCATCAGCATTGAGCACCTCATCGACCAGATGTGGATTTTCTCCTCGGGCCGTTTGGGAGGCTCGCACGAGATCTGGCTCGTTTCGAAGGAGGTTGAGGTCAATCACTCGCCTAGCCTAAACAGGCAATTCGGAACATTCTCTGCTCTGTGCCACAATTCGCCCTCGTTGGAGAGGTGCCAGAGCGGCCGAATGGGACGGTCTTGAAAACCGTTGAGGTGAAAGCCTCCGTGGGTTCAAATCCCACCCTCTCCGCCAAGCAACAAAAGTGTGGACTTGTACTCTTCACAATTGTTGTCTGGAGGCTTCGCCTAGTCCGGTCTATGGCGCCGCACTGCTAATGCGGTTTGGGCCTTAAAGCCCATCGAGGGTTCAAATCCCTCAGCCTCCGCCAAATTGTTTCAACCATTGCTTCAACGCAGGACCAATGTCTTTTCGTTGTAATGCCATTTCAACAACTGCTTGGATGTAACCGAGTTTGTCACCTGTGTCATATCGCTTACCTTTATAAATAAAGCCAAACACAGGGCCAGCAATTTTGTCATCCTGTGCTAAAACCTTTAGCGCATCCGTGAGTTGAATTTCTCCACCAGCACCGGGCTTTGTGTTTTCCAATACGTCGAAGATTTCTGGTTTAAGAACATATCGTCCGATGATTGCCAAGTTGGAAGGCGCAGTTCCAGTTTGTGGCTTTTCAACAAGATTCTTGATTCTGACCAACTGGGCATCACTTGTCGTCTCAACTTCAGCACAACCATAAAGATGTATTTGATCCGGATCGACTTCAATTAACGCGATAATGGTGGCGTTGTATTCACGATATGCATCAAGCATGTCACGAAGTAGTTGATCTTCTATTTCCATTACGTCGTCACCGAGTAATACAACAAATGGTTCATGGCCAACATGTTGACGTGACTTCAAGACTGCATGACCAAGTCCAAGGGCATCACCTTGACGGACATAGTGAATGTTTGCAAGGGATGTTGCTTTCATAACTTCACTCAGTCGTGTGGCATCACCGCGGGATTCAAGAAGGTTCTCAACTTCAGTTGAGCGATCAAAATGATTCTCAAGGGCATTCTTATTTCGACCTGTTACAAACAACACATCAGTTAATCCCGCTTCAACTGCTTCCTCAACCACGAACTGAATGACAGGTCGATCAACGAGCGGAAGCATTTCTTTCGGCATGGCTTTTGTTGCAGGAAGAAAGCGAGTTCCCATGCCACCAACTGGAATAACAGCTTTCGTTACCCATGAAGTTTCACTCATGACTGCTTCCTTTGAACATTACGACCTAAAGCGTACAGATTCCAGCCTGCCTGAAGCCAGAGTTCAACATCAAGAATGTTACGACCATCAATAATGAGTGGATTTCGAGCCTTTTGTAGGGCAATTTCAGGGTTTATTGCTTTGTATTCACTCCACTCAGTTGCAAGGATGATGGCATCTGCATCGTGGAAAACTTCAAGACCGTCGTCTTTCACATTGAAGTTTGGATATGCACTCTTCACACCTTCCCCTGCTTTAGGGTCATGAATCTGGATTGTTGCTCCACGACTTTGCAACTGCAGAGCAACATGAAGTGCTGGGGAATCGCGAAGATCATCACTTTCCGGTTTGAATGCAGCACCGAGTAAACCAATGGTTTTACCATCGATTTTTCCAAGTTCATGTTCAAGTATTTCAATGACACGCTCTCGTCTGCGTTGATTGATAGCATCAATGTCCCGTAGGAAGTCAACCGCGTCTTGAACGCCAAGCTCTTCTGCTCGCGCCATAAATGCACGAATATCTTTCGGTAAACAACCTCCGCCAAAACCAATTCCAGTTTTCAAGAACTTATTTCCGATTCGCTCGTCATAACCAATGGCTTCTGCTAGTTTGACGGTGTCTGCACCTGTGACCTCAGCTATTTCAGCCATCGCG
>JAURLB010000042.1 GCA_030831445.1 Candidatus Nanopelagicales bacterium
CCCTTCACATTCACGCCTTCCAGACTCGAAAGAACTTTAGAAGTATCGAGATTCAAAAAATCACTGCAGGCAACTGTGGCAAGCGCATTTGCCGCGTTGAATACACCAGGCATTGACACCGCAGCTTTGATGACAGAACTGTCATGAGCAATTTCAATCTGACCATACCCTCCATTTGTGGTCACGTAGTCGCTCAATCGCCAATCCGCTTTGAACTCTTTTGTCGTATACGTAATACATGGAATTTGAATCTCACCGTGAAGCCGCTGTCCCCATTCATCGTCAATACAAATAATCGCACTTTTTGCATACAACGGATCAAACAACTGCTTTTTTGCAAGGTAATAATCTTCCATAGTTGTGTGGAAGTCCAAATGATCGGGACTTAAGCCGGTGAAGATTGCTACATCATACGTAATTCCTACAACTCGCTCTAGCACTAGCGCATGGGAGGAAACTTCCATCACAACACAATCAGCACCCTGAATACGCGCTTGCTCTACTTCCCGATACAGTACACACGACTCAGGTGTGGTGCGAGCGGACGATACATGTTCATTTCTTAAACGAAATCCAAGTGTGCCGATGAGAAGTGGATTGAAGCCGTTACTTTGCAAAGCACTAGCAATCATGTGTGTCGTAGTTGTCTTTCCATTGGTTCCGGTTACTCCAATGGTGAGAAGAGAACTGAAAGGATCTCCGTAAATGATTCGGGCGAAATGCGCCATCACCTGCCGGGGATTATCAACTATAACGAGTGGAACTTCTGTGAGTATTTGCCCTGCTCCAACTTCATCAGTGAGTATCGCTACCGCACCCATGTCTATTGCACTGGAGGCGTATTCAATCCCGTGGTGATGCAGTCCCGGAAGTGCCGCAAAGACATCGCCGGGCTGAATGTCTCGACTGTTGTTTGTTATCCCTGTAACGTGAATCTCAATATTGTTGGGTGGTAGCCCGCAGGCTTGCAGTACTTCGTCCAGAACCATTTGTCTATCACCACTTCAATCGCAGTTTCGGCAACTTACTGCCGGTCGGCGGAATCCGAAGTTGTTGCAATGCAAAGCTCGCAACTTTCTTAAACACTGGCCCGGCTAGCGCGCCACCGTATATTCCACTTTGTGGTCGATCAAGGAAGACGCCCACAACAAGTTCAGGGTTATCTGAGGGTGCAATACCAATAAACGAAGCAATATAACCTCGGTAGCAACCACATTTCGGATCAAATGCCTGCGCGGTACCAGTCTTGCCTGAAATCCTGTAGCTAGGAATTTTTGCTTGAGGCGCGGTACCTTTTGCCGAAACAACATATTCCATCATGCTACGAACATCTCTTGCAGTTTGAGTTGAGACAACGCGAGTTGATTCAGATTGCGGCAAAGGGTCAAATCGACCACTTCCATCTTGAACGCCTTGGATGATAGTTGGTTGAACTCTGACTCCATCATTTGCAATTGTGGCAAAGATACTCATCGCCTGCAAAGCATTCAAACTATAGCCTTGCCCAAACGATAGTGTTGGTTTCGTTGTTCCAGACCACTCGCTCACTTGCGGCAACGATCCGCTACTTTCAGCGGGAAGCTGTACCTTAGTTTTTTGTCCAATTCCAAATTTTTTCAGATAGTCGTAGAAGGTAGTATCCGATAACTTTTCGCTCACCAAGATTGAACCTATGTTGCTTGAATGAGCCATAATTCCGGTGAGGGTGAGTTTTAAACCATTGTGTGCGTGCGAATCAGTAAAGCGCTTGTCGCCGCGTCGTAAGCCTGATGGAATCTTGAACTTACTTGAGAGCGAGACTTTCCCTTCTTCGAGTGCTGCAGCGAGAGTAATCACTTTTCCAGTGCTACCTGGTTCAAAGGCATCGCTTACGGCTCGATTTCCCAATAAGGAAGTGTCAACTCCAATTATGTTGTTCGGATCAAACGTAGGTGCTGTAGCCATTGCAAGAATCTCACCAGTTTTTGGATTCATAACAATCACAACGCCACTCTTGGCACGCGTAGCCTGTACTTGCGCGGCAATCGCTTCTTGCGCAAACCATTGAATGTCTCGATCGAGAGTTAACTTTATGTGTTGTCCATCAATTGCTTGAACCAATGACTGATCAGCTGTAGATAGGCCCGGGACAGTTGAGAATGTGCGCTCTCCATTCAACCCGCCAAGTACTTTCTGCATTGAGTACTCAAGCCCACCAAGCCCAAGTCCCTCAGAGTTCACAAATCCCAAAACATTCGCTGCAAGAAGTCCTTCGGGATAACTCCTAGCAAGGCTTCGTTCACTGAAAATTCCAGGTAATTGCAGTTGTTCTATTTTTTCCCATTGGCTTGGTGTGACATTGCGTGCAATAACACTGTAGCGACGAGTACCGGCTAATCGCTCAGTTATGAGAGCTGGGTCTTGACCAGTCACGTTTGCAATCAGCAGTCCTTGCGACTTTGGATCTTTAACAAGTGTCTGATCTGCAATAACATTTCTAGAATCAACTGTCATTGCCAAGGTGTGACCATTTCTATCGAGTATCTGCCCACGGATCGCCGGAATTGCTACGGTTTGGGTTTCAGAACTCGTTGGAACTTGAATGTCAGAAGGCAAGGTGAAGGCCTGCGCTTGCACCATGCCCACAATGAGCGATGCAATGGTGATTAGCATGATTGCGCGTGAGAGCTTGAGTCTGCGTTCGATTTTGCTTCGAATGTCTACCGATAATTCTGGCGCACCTAAAGTTGATTTCATTGATTCGCTCTATTCACAAGAACAGCCGAATCATCTGTTGGAATTTGAGAAGTGTGAAGTGGTCGCGAACCACTTGGCGTTAACTCAATATCAGTGAGGTCCGTGGTAGGAACATTGTCGAATGGAGCGACAAACGAGCGCGCTCCAGATCTTTTGCCAAGAATTTCACCATCGCTAAGACGAAGGAATACCGGATTACCCATAGGCACCATGCCCAACTTGCGCGCACGTTCGGATAACGTGGCAGGTGCAGCCATGACACTCAATTGTTGCTGTAACGCTTGAACTTCTGCAGCTGAATTTCGAGTTTGCAAAAGCAACTGTTGCTCAGTGAATGCACCTTGACTCAAAAATGTTTGCACAACGAGGTTTGCCATTACCCCTGCAACAATCAGGAAAGCGACAAGCCCAATAAATCCACGTGAACTTAATGTTTTCTCGTTAGAGATTACGCTGAGATTTCGAAGTGGCTGGACGACTTCTGCTAAGGCACTCACGCCGCCTCCCTGGCAGCGAGAACGCGCAAGCGCGCCGAACGTGAACGAGGATTGAGATTGACTTCATCATCCGTTGGTTCAAGCCCACCTGAGTACACCAAAAAGTAAGCTGGCGGTTGAACTTGAATGGGCAAGTCAATTGGATGAGGGCTTGAACTCAATTTTCTAAACAAATTTTTAACAATACGGTCCTCAAGCGAATGGTATGTTAAAACCAAAATTCTTCCGCTTGGGTTGAGTCTTTCAACTGCCATTTGTAATACGCGTCGAAGTTGTTCCAACTCTTGATTCACTTCAATGCGAATTGCTTGGAAGGATTTACGTGCGGGATGGCCCGATTTACGTAATACAAAAGCAGGCAGTGCACCTTTAATGACATCCACTAATTCACCTGTTGTTGTGACTGGCCTATGCTTCACAATTGCAGCTACAATTTTTTTGGCATACTTTTCTTCACCAAATTCAAATAGCACTTTTTCAAGCTCATCTGCTTCATAAGAATTCACAACTTCGTACGCGCTTAACTCCTGACTTGCATCCATGCGCATATCAAGTCGAGCGTCTTGGTGATAAGAAAATCCGCGCGTTTCATCGTCAAGTTGCATTGAGGAGACTCCTAGATCAAACAGAATCCCATCTATTCCCTGAATACTTCGAGTCGCGAGTATGTCTTCAAGTTCGTCAAAATCTGCATGAACGAAATCAATCTGATGATTCCAACGTGCCAATCGCACCTTACTTCGTTCAAGCGCTTCTTGATCTCGGTCAATGGCGATGACTCGCACATTGTCAAAGGACTGCACGATGTTTTCCGTATGCCCACCAAGCCCTACGGTAGCGTCCACAAAAACCTTGTCGCGACCTTGTAATGCAGGTGCCAACGCTTCAAGACACTCATTGACCATAACGGTTGTGTGTTGGAAATCTGCCATTGTTTTCGACCCACAGAAGTGCTACTTGTGATGTGGGCATCGGGGAAGTGATGCCCACATCACAAGAAGTTTGGTTAGGAAGGTCCAATCACCTCCCCGTCCAGTTCAACGAATTCAGGTTCAGAGGCAGAGAGGTAGCTGTTCCACGCAGCTGCATCCCAAATTTCTATTCTGGTGTCTGCACCAATGACGATGCAGTCACGATCAAGGCCGGCATATTCACGCAGCGAAGGCGGCAACGTGATTCGACCTTGTTTGTCTGGAAGTTCATCAAAAGCACTTGAGAAAAAGACACGTGTATATGAGCGCACTTTGCTGCTTGTTTGGGCTGCAGCGCGCAATTTGGCCGCATAGTCACTGAACTCATCAGCTGGCCAGATGACTAAACAGCGCTCTTGGCCTTTGGTAATAACGAGGCCAGTGGTTAATTCATCGCGAAACTTTGTGGGAAGGATTAATCGACCTTTGTCATCAATGCGCGGGGTATGGGTGCCAAGAAACACCGTTTTACCTCCACTCTTGAGGGCTTCCCACTGCCTTACGGCTCCTCAATAGGTGCAATCTACTCCATTTTGCTCCATTTGCAACCACTTTTCTCCATTTTTTGGAAAATTTTGGATTTCTTCGCCAAATAAAAAAGGCCCCGAAAGGGGCCTTTTGAAAATCTCCGGTTACTCGTCGTAGCGCTCACGACGCTTTTCGAATCTCTCCTGAGCACGATCTGTGATCGAGCCACGTCGGCGTGGTTTGGGTGGCTTTGCTTCACGCGAGCCAGCAGTAAGGGCTCGATTGATGATGAGGTACAGGCCAGCCAAAGTGAGTAAGAACCCCACAATTCCAAGCAATGGAATCTGCTGCGCCACTCCAGCGACGATCAAACCCAAACCGATCACGCTAAGCAGGGCAAAAATGCCTGTAAATCGCCCACCGAGCCGAGGCAAGGCAGGACTTCCGAGCGTACTGGCCAAGCGTGGATCTTCAGCGCTCAGCGCCTTTTCCATCTCGTCAAGGAGACGCTGTTCGTGTTCTGATAGTGGCATCGCTTACCTCCCTTGCCAAAGAATAGGTCAGTTATTCCGGATTGTCATCTGAATCTAGCAGCCGTGCCGGCAGGATAGACCCTTCTCCAAATTTATCGTGCACTTTTGACATTGCTGTATCTGCTTTGTGCCAGGCGATTTCAATTTGCCCTAAATCAAGTTGATTCCACGCATCCTCTTGAAACTGAAGTTTGTCGGCTTTAACGCCTACCAGGCGTACAGGTTTCGTAGTGTTTGATTGGCTTAAAAGAGATTTTGCAATTTGGTAAATCTCATACGCTGTATTCGTAGCACCTAGCAGTGTCTTGCTTCGGGAAATAGTAGAAAAGTCACCGGTGCGCAGTTTGATCGAAATAGTTCCAGCGAGGTAATCGTGCTCCTTTAAACGCTTCGATACCTTGAGACTCAACTCGTATAGATACTTTTCAATTTCCTCTCTGTCACTCAAATCATGCGAAAATGTCATTTCATTACTTATCGATTTTTCACCACGCTCTGGAACAACTTTCCGTTCATCGCGTCCCCACGCTAAGTCAATCAAGTGTTCTGCCATTGATGGTCCAACAATTTTTGCGAGTGTTACATCAGAGAGATATGCCAGGTCAGCGACTTTCTTAATCCCAAGCTTGAGTA
This sequence comes from Candidatus Nanopelagicales bacterium, assembly GCA_030831445.1. Classification (GTDB taxonomy): domain Bacteria; phylum Actinomycetota; class Actinomycetes; order S36-B12; family UBA5976; genus JAFMIT01. The sequence continues at coordinate 5,839 of JAURLB010000042.1, forward strand.
ACAGTTCCTCTGTTTTTGCCCCCACTCCCCACAATGCGCCGACACTCAATGGATGCAAAAACCCAATTACGTCATCTGGTAAAACTTGCAGCACTCCATTTGGTTTAATGTGTGTTGAAGCAAGTTTGGCAACGAATTTGGTTGTCGCCAATCCAACGGAGCACGTAATACCTTGCTCCTGCCACACTCGATTTCGGATCTCGTGTGCAATCTCAATTGGTTCCCCCAGCAGTTTCCGACTACCACTTACGTCAAGAAATGCTTCATCAACTGACAATGGTTCTACCAAGGGTGTGAATGAGTGAAATATCTCCATGACTTGATGACTTACTTCAGCATACGCCTCAAAGTTTGGTGAGATGATGGTTGCGTTGGGTGCCAGTCTGCGCGCTTGACTCATCGGCATCGCAGCCTTGACGCCAAGTGCACGAGCCTCGTAGGTTGCACTTAGCACTACTGACCGATTCGAACCACCACCTACAATGACTGGCACACCCTGCAGATGAGAAGAATCTCGTATTTCGACACTTGCATAAAACGCATCCATATCGACGTGCAAAATGGGTGTCAGCAGCGAAGTGTGATCCATTGTTCTACCCTGCACTTAATGCACTTTTATGGTGCGCTAGTGAAACTACCGACAAATTATCTCCTGAAACATCTTGCAAATCCCAACAACCAGTACCTCGCAACGAGATTCCTCTCGGTCCAGTTCTGCGAATAACACCTTTTGCCAGCAAAAGCGATGAAGAAAAAATTGTTTGAGCATACGCATCCTGCATATCTGTGAAAAATGTTATATCAATCGGGCCAGTCGCATCATCAAGTGTTACAAAGATGACTCGCTTACCACTTCTCATTGGTGGAGTTTGAGTAGATACCTTTATTCCCACAACCAATACTTCTTGACCACTCCTGCAGGACAATAAGTCTTGAGCGTAGGTAATTGGTAATCTACCTAGAGTTTCACGATACAACTCAAGTATGTGGGCACTCATATCGATTCCTAGAGTTTCTATCTCAATCTGAAGTTTCTCACTCAATGTAAATTCTGCAAGTCCAGACGGCTCAATATCAGGTTCAAATACGAAAAGATTGTCTGTCGGTTGTTTCGTAATTTCATGAAGATGCAATAGTAAATCTCGTCGAGTAACGTGAGTATGTAATGAGTCAAAAGCACCTAATGAAATCAGTGCTTCCACCTGCGTGAAAGAAACATAAGTTCGTTGGTAGAAATCATACAAACTGCGAAATGGCTGCTGCGAAACGATTGAATCAACTTCATCCTCTGAGATATTTTTAATGTCTGAAAATCCAATTCGGACTGCCCAACTCTGCAGATGTGCTTCGACCCGATAATCAGACGCACTTTTATTGATATCAACTGGCAACACTGGCACTCCATGCAACCGCGCATCATGAACGATTGCACGCTTTGGGTACATCCCCGGATCATGCGTTAGTACTCCTGCATAGAAAGCTGCTGGAAAATGGTGTTTCAGCCAAGCTGACTGATATGTCGGTATGGCAAAAGCTGCAGCGTGCGCTTTACAAAATCCGAATGATGCGAATGAAACTAGAATGTCCCAAACTCGATCAATCACATCTAAATCAAAACGATTCTTAAGTCCACTGCTATAAAACCATGCTCGAAGGCTACGAATCTGGTCACTATCTCCAAATTGCCGTCGCTTTAAATCCGCCTCTGCAAAACTGCAACTAGTCATTTCGCTTAAAATCCGAATCACCTGTTCATGAAATACTACAACCCCACTTGTTTCACGTAATATCCCTTTGAGGCGCGGGTGCAAATACTGAATCTCTTTCCAGCCATGACGACCCTCCAGGAATGGAGTAATCATGTCGCTTTTCACCGGGCCTGGTCGAAACAGCGAAATATCAATAATAATGTCATTAAATGTATCTGGCGCAAATTTACCTATTAATTCTCGTTGTCCTGGTGACTCGATTTGAAAACATCCCAATGTCCTGGTTGATTGAATAAGTTCAAATGTTTCAGAGTCAGCAAAATCAATCGCATCCAAAGCAATGGCTTGCGCTTGAGTTCTTTGAACTTCATCAATAGCGTACGACATTGCAGATTGCATTCGAATGCCCAGAACGTCAAGTTTCAGCAGTCCCAATGTCTCTACATCTTCTTTGCCGTACTGACTTAAAGGAAATCCTTGATTGCTTGTCTGAAGAGCTATCCGATCAATGAAACTTGCATCACTAATCAAAACGCCACAGGGATGCAGCGCAATATGTCGAGGTAATCCATCAAGCCCTTCAACTAGGTCTAACATCCGGTTCAACTGCCCAGTTTGTGCCAATTTGGCTACATTTGAAGAGCGTAATTCTGGAAACTCTTCTAATGCATCTCGGATACTTCGTGCACGAATTCGTGGAAACGCTTTGGCGAACACACCAATTTCACCAGCTGGTATACCGAGAGCCCTACCAACATCTCTGATAGCTTGCCGAACTCGGTACGTATCAAACATAGCAACCGCCGCAACTCGTTGCGAGCCGAAACGTTCACTTATGTCATCATAAATTTCAAGCCGCCGGTGAGATTCCACATCAATGTCAATATCAGGAAGAGAATTTCGTAATGGTGAAAGAAATCTCTCCATTAAAAGTCCATACTGCAGTGGATCAAGCACAGATATTCCAAGCAAATAGTTCACAAAACTTCCAGCTCCAGAGCCACGTGCAGCAACTCGAATTCCTTTCGCTTTGATACTGTCCACAATCGTGGCAACTGTCAGGAAGTATGTGCTGAATCCAAGTCCAAAAATCACATCTAGTTCAGCATCAAGTCGAGAATTACTTTCTTCGGTTTGTTGATATTGCGAATAAGACCTGAGGCACCGATCTCGAAGTAATTGGTTTGCTTTATGTGTTTCAGATTCCTGCTGCTTGAGCGTAAGTGGCTTTGCTGGCGAAGAATCCCACCGCGTATCGAAAGTATGAGCAGAAGAATTCATAATGACAGACAACTCCGGCAAAAACACCTTCCCTATACCTAAGGTGTCACTCGTAACCTCAAGAGAAGCAGCAAGCTGATGAGTATGCATAAGCAACTTTTGCGCTGTAGTTGTATCACCTGTTATCTCTACAGCAAGTTTTTGCATATGAGTTTCACTATATAAACAAGCCTCTTGATTACGCTTTGACACATTGCTTCTTGAAAGTGTTGTTAAGTTGCGAGTAGCATCTAAAACATCCGCTGTTCGTGCTTGTTTTGTACCAAGGTACCGGACCGCATTACTGAGAACTGGTTGTAGCGAGCAATCAATACTCCAGCGAAAGTACTGCCGAGCAAAGTAGGTTGAATACAAACTAGTTCGTTGATTTGCGACATATTCTGTTCTGTGGCTCACGATTTCTGGCCGAACATCAAAACCAGTTTTCTGCCACCGTGAAATTACTTGATTTGCAACGTTATATTGGCCCTGAAAAATGCATTCAGCAAGTTGTGATTCAGGTCCTAAAAGAATTACTAATCCGGTATCAACAGATAGGAGATTGGCAATAGTCTCTAGGACATCAAATGTAAGCCCAACTTCATGGTGTGCTGTGATGAGTCGATTGAGTGCTTTAAAACCTGATGAATCGCGAGCTAAAGCAATGAAACGAGATGTTTTATTATGTGTGACAAGCGGGAGATTCACTCCAATGTGCGCCTTAACCCCATACATAGAACATGCCTGAAAAAACTCAACTGCTCCAGAAAGTCCATCTTGATCAACTAAAGCAACGCCTGGCATTGCAAGCTCTGTAGCCTTTTGGGCTAACGCACTTGGTGAGGCAACTCCATAGCGGAACGAGTAATACGAAACAGTATTGAGATGCGTAAACATTAATCGAATATCCTCACGATTCGCCAAGGAAATGCATTACCTGATAAGAGTGAATCTCGATATGCAACATCAAGAGTGAGACATTGCGCCAAACATCTCACTTCAACTCGCCAGATATGCCACGTCACGTCATGCTCGTAGTCATGGTGCCACCACGGTTCAACATCAATCCAATACATCACTATCCGCTGAACAGTGAATATTCGGTTCCGCCAACGAAATCGTGCAGGCACACCATCCTGCATATGCAAATCAATCGGATCATCTAACTTTTTAGTCATCACACTTCATTCCATGCGACGACCCCACGCAGATGCGTGCCAGCGGACACACTTGGCTGAAAGTGGCTTCAGCCAAGTGGCGTTTCTCCCACAAAGTTGATGTGGGTCGAGGACACAACTCACGTAGGAGATGTCCGCTTTCGAACAAATGTTCGAAAGCCAAGTAAACCCACTTCTCCGGGTATTGTCAAGCGATTAGGGCCGTTTCCCCACAGGTTCTACCGCTCGCCAGCAATACCAAGCTGCGATTGATCGAAAAGGGGCAGCGTCTCGCCCATATTCTTGGAATTCACGCTCAGTAGGGGTTTCTTTCAGATTATGGGCGATTGCCCAACCTTTCCTGACGGCATAATCCCCAACCGGCCAAACATCTAGCCGGCCAAGCGTGAACATGAGAAACATTTCAGCGGTCCAGCGTCCAATCCCCCAGACAGGAATCAGTTGCGCAATAACCTCTTCGTCTGTGAGGTTTGGAAAATCTACGAGCATTATCTGTTTCGAGACAATTGCTGAAGAAAGTTCCTGCAACGTTCTCACTTTTGCAGCAGAAAGCCCTAACGACCTCAGCTCGGTCTCTGTGCGATTCAAAACCTTGCGTGGCGTGATTGAACCGCTCATTGAATCTCGCACTCGTTCGCTAATCGAGCGGGCTGCGCTCGTTGAAATTTGCTGACCAATCACACTGAGCGCAAGTGATTCGAAGTAACGCGAGCCTTCATGCGCTTGGGGTTGAAGGTTAAAACGTTGACGAGTTTCTATATATGGAGAGAGTGCAGGGATGGTTACCTGAACATGGGTAATACCTTGAGAGATGAGTCGTTTCGAAGCCATTACGGGGCTAAGTATGCAGTTTGAGCAACTTCAATATATGCCTTCACACCTTTAGGTGTGAGGTGAACACCATCAGATGCGAAGTACTCATTTTTGTCTTCTGCCGCAAGTGCCCAGTCAGCAATCCGGACGTTCGGGTAGCGAGCAGCAATTTGAGCAATCAAACGGTTATTTGGGTCTTGCCACACTCTAGGAACGGAAGCATTGATGATCACAACTCGATTAACATTTTTGAGGTATCCAAAAATTCGAGTCAAATACAACTCTTTGAGTGTTCCATTCACTCCTAAGTTCAAGATTACATCGTATTTATCACCATGACGTTTCGCGTATCGCTTAATTTGCCGCATCAGGTCTGGTGCTTGAATCGCGACAGTCGCTTTAAATCCAGCGACTTCAAACCCTTTTTCAAATCCGTACTTTGCGCCTAACATCACTGAATCACCATGCACCCATACCTCTCGATCTTCTTCTGGCTCATCAGGAGTGCTGGTAATACTTGATGTTGAGACTCGAGTTGGAGATATTGAGGGATCTAAAATCACAACCTTCCCAACTGCTAATGGGTCACTATGCGCAATGGTGACTGCATTAGAACTGATTGCAGTCGCGGTGGTGAGCGGAATTGCACATATGGTCGCCATCATGACTGCAATCCAACGTCTGGTTCTTGGTGTTTGTGCTTTTATTTTCACCCAAGTTTGAGCAATGAACCCGCGTCGAATAGGTGTCTCAACGAAACGATAAGAAAACTCTGTGATTGCTAACATAACTACGACTTGAAATGTGTAGACCATGTAGGCAGGCGCATCGATGTCGAGTCCTGGTCGCATCACCTGAATGACAATCCAATGCCATAGGTAGAGTCCATACGAGCGCGTCCCGATCCATTGCAGGAGTGGCTTACCCATCCACTTCGAGACTCGTGATGCAGGGTGCACAACACTCGCTATAAGCAGCGTTGTTGCAAGAGCAGTAAGCGGAAAGCCAATGAGATAGTTCTCACCAGTAATTTGATTAACATTCGTAAGTGCCCAAGCAAGAATTGCAAGTGCTAAGAGTCCTAAGCCTGTAAATGAGCGTTCAACTGAAAGTGAATAGCGCGACTTAAAATTTCTGGGCTTCCAAAACACTGCCAAGGCAGCACCTAGAAATAAACCGGAACTATGGGTATGCGTTCCAAAGTACAAAGCTGGTGGAAATTCGCCATAGGAGTTCACCCCAGCGGTTGCTACCCACACAAGAGCGAGCCAGGATGCAACAGCTCCTGCTACTGCGAGCACCTGCATCCGCTTCAACATCAAGGTCGGCGCTAACACTGCAATTAAGAGAGGCCACAATGCGTAAAACTGCGCTTCTATTGCGAGTGACCATGTGTGCTGCAACAACGATGGCCGGCCTAATTGGGCAAAGTAGTCATAGTCTTTGAATATGAACCACCAATTTGATAGCCCGACACTTGCCCACGGCAAATCTGCTAGAAATCGTTCGATGGTGTCTGGCGCCCAGAGTGCCACAAACATCAAAATCACAAAAACCATAAAGACAAATGCTGGCAAGAGTCTGCGTGCTCGAGCCAGATAAAACCCTTTAAAGTCAATTTTCCCAATACGAACAAATCGATCAAGCAAAATCCATGTGATGAGGTAACCGCTCAGAACAAAGAAGATATCAACGCCAAGAAATCCACCAGTGAGCACACTTCCATTCATGTGATAAATAATGACTGCGATAATTGCGACGGCACGAATACCGTCGAGCGCAGCAACTGTTTGTGTGGATGTTTTCAAGGTTAGGACTTACTATTCACACTTAACGTGCTGTGTGTTTGTTGGTTGAGCACTTCAAGTGCGGCAATAACTGATTTCTGAGCCTTGTCGTTCGCTACCTGAGACTTCTGTAGCAAATCCAACAGTGATTCTTGTGCAAGCCGGACAGCACCAATTTGTTGATTCAAATCCTTTTGCAACTTCAACGCTTCGTCTTTCGCTGAATCTACAACTGCTTTTGCACTCGCTTCCGCATCTTTACGAATTCTTGCTGCATCGGCTTCAGCTTGAGCAATGGATTGAGTTGCAGTGTCTTGCGCTGTTTTATTTATTTGAGTTGCCTGCTTGTCTGCAGTTTTGAGTGTCGCCGCTACATCACTTTCGAGCGTATCTGCTTTCTTTTGTGCAACCTGTAAAATCTTGTTCGCTTGAGTCTCTGCATCTTGAATAATCTTTTCCGCGAGTTTTTTTGCTTCTTCTTCTCGTTGATGAACTGTGGTCAAGATCTGCACAGCGGTTTCTGCTGCTAGGGCTTCAATTTCTTGCTCTGACATCTGAGCGAAGTCCTTACGAGCACGGAGGTCTTCAATTTCTGCTTCTAATTTCTGAATGTATGCCAACAACTCATCGGGAGTAGAAGGTAGTTGAGTAGCTACATCTCTTTTATACCCAATCCAATCAAGGATACTCTTTTTTGCAGTATCGGTAGCCCGAACCTCATCAGACATGCTTTTGCCTCCCAGCGTGGCGAAGGCTACCTAATTGGTCCA
>JAURLB010000043.1 GCA_030831445.1 Candidatus Nanopelagicales bacterium
CTGCCACTTCTTTTGCCAATCGCAGTCGTTGCACTACCGTCCTTAGATCTCATGCTTGCGGTCATTCGGCGTGTGAGGCGGGGACAGAGTCCATTTTCTCCTGACAAGGAACATCTGCATCACAGGCTCTTACGCCGTGGTCATTCAATGCGCCGCTCCGTTCTTCTGATGTATGCATGGGCTGCACTCGTATCCTTTTCCGTCGTTTCATTAACCTTCATTCCGCTTGCTCCAGCTACGGCACTCTTCTTGGTAGGGTTTATTATTCTGACAAATCGGATGCGACTTCCGAATCCTAACCACGATGAGGTGCTGAAGTGAGCTCTGGCGTAGTTCTCCCAATGCGAAGAATTGTGTATTCGACCCTTGGCTTACTGCTTATCGCAGTAGCAATTGGGCTTGCTGCTATTTTGCTTGATGCTGAACTTGGCTATGGACTTTTGCTAGGTTCAAGTCTCTCTACAGTGTTCTTTCTCATTACTGCTGTGGTTGCGCTTCGAAGTGCGCACCTCACGGCAGAAAAGTTAGCCGCCCTGGTTCTTGGATCCTGGCTTCTGAAAATAATTGCTCTCATCGTTATCTTGGTTTGGTTACAGGACCAGGATTTTTACAGTCGACCAGCGCTCTTTCTCGCACTCCTTCTGACAACAGCAATTACGCTTGTGGCAGATGCCATGATTACGTTGAAAACCCGGGTTCCGTACGTGGAGTAAAAACCCCCTCCCGAACTGCAGAAACTTGGGGTCTAGGTATGCTTTGCCCGGATGAGCAATCAATCCAGCCCACCTGAAAACTTCCCTCCAGATAGGCACAAAAAGTCTGGATATTCCTCAGGTGAATCGCAAGTGTGGTCCATCATTGGAACACTCGTTGCCGGCCCTGCAGTTTGGGGAATTGCTGGATTGTTCGCGGATCGTTGGTTAGGTTTTGAACGAACTTTTACCGCGGTCGGCGTGATCGTTGGATTTCTGACGTCGCTCTACATTGTCTACATACGTTATGGCAGGGGCTGAACAGATGCGGATGAACACGACGTTCATTCCACTCAGTGGTGGAGAACCAGGGGAGTTCACTCCCCCTTCCATTGGAGAGTTTTTCCCTGGCGCATTGCTCTTTGAGGGCACACTTTTTGAGATGTCTCGAATTAATCTGATCATGGTTCTCATGACGACGGTGCTTTGTGTGTTCTTTATTACTGCATTTCGCCGACCTGCGGTTGTACCACGTGGGGCGCAGAATTTTGGAGAAATGGCACTCGACTTTGTCCGAATTAATATTGCCGAAGAGGTCTTGGGACACCACGGTCGCAAATACGTTGTGTATTTAGCGACCGTTTTCTTTATGTTGTTTGCATTCAATATTACAAGTGTGATTCCACCACTGCAGATTGCAGCGACTTCTGTGATTGCGCTACCGATGATCCTCGCGGTAATCACCTGGCTGATATTCAATGTCTCAGGTGTGAGGGCTCATGGCATTGTTCACTATCTCAAAGCGAACCTTTTCCCACCAGGTGTGCCAAAGCCAATTTACTTGCTTGTCACTCCGATCGAATTTGTTTCGACGTTTTTGCTTCGACCGGTAACTCTGACGATTCGTCTGGTTGCGAACATGATGGCAGGACATCTGCTGCTTGTTCTCTTCTTCACCGCTACACAATTCCTGTTGCTTGAGGCAACAGGTGTCATCAAGATATTTGGCTTGGCTTCTTTCGCGATGGGGTTTGCCTCCACCGTGTTGGAGGTCGTAGTCTCATTCCTTCAGGCATACATCTTTACCCTGCTCACAGCGGTGTATATCCAAGGTGCACTTGCCGAGGAGCACTAAAACACAGACGACGCTAAGGACAGACTTAGCGCCTAACGAAAGGAAAACGCAATGAACGCACTTGCGGTTCTTGCAGAACTCAGCGGCAATGTCAATGCAATGGGTTACGGCCTTGCAGCAATTGGCCCAGGTGTTGGTATCGGTATCGTGGTAGGTAAAGCGATTGAAGGTATCTCACGTCAGCCAGAAGCAGCAGGCATCATCCGAACCAATATGTTCTTGGGTATCGCATTTACTGAAGCCCTTGCACTCATTGGTTTGGTCGCTGGCTTCTTGTTCGTCTAGTAGAAACGGCACACACAACTATGGCACTCTTGCAGGTAGTTACTGCGGCAACCGGTGATGGACCAATTTTGATTCCAGCACCTGCCGATTTGATTTGGGGTTCAGTTTCATTCTTGATTCTGATTTTCTTGTTCTGGAAATACGTCTTTCCAAGATTCAATGAAATACTCAAAGAGCGAACCGAGAAAATCGAAGGCGGGATTGTCCGCGCAGAACGGGCTCAGGCTGAAGCCGATCTTGCCTTGAAGAAATACACCGCGCAGATGGAAGAAGCACGAGCAGAAGCATCAGCAATTCGTGCGAAAGCCGAGGAGCAGCGAAAAGCGATGTATGAAGAGGCAAAATCTGAGGCAAATCAATACAAAGAAGTCGAAAATCAGCGCTTTCAGGATCGGACAAAAGCAGAAATTTCACAAGCATCACTACAACTTCAGAAGGAAGTTGGTGCACTTGCACTTGAACTTGCAAGTCGCGTAGTCGGTGAATCGTTGAAAGATGATGCTCGTGCACGCTCTGTGATTGATCAATTTATAGCTGATTTAGAGAATCAAGCAAGTCAGGCTGGTAAGTAAATGCTTGGGACAAGTCGCGAATCACTGAAATCAATCATTACATCACTATCATCGGTGAAGATTGATGATTCAGTTGTCGAGACTTGTCGACAACTTTTCGATGTCTGTACGCTACTTGGTACAGATAAGGCACTGCGAAGTGCTCTCGCTGATTCTGGGCAAACCAAAGCATCTCGTAAAGATCTTGTTGAAGACCTATTCAAGGCGAAAGTTTCGCCACTTTCATTGACTGTGCTATCACAGGTGGCCACGAGCCGATGGTCAAGCGAAGGTGACATCAATGAAGGTCTTGAGGAACTCACAGCACGATTACTGTTGCTGACTTCACTACAGAAAGGTGAGCTTGACACTGTTGAGCAAGAACTTTTCCAAATCGCACGACTAGTTCAAACAAACTCCGAATTGCAAATGGCGTTGACGAATCCAGCGTTAGTGTCAGGTGTGAAATCAGCAGTGATGAATGATCTTTTAGCCAAACAAGTGAATTCAGCCACGCTGCTACTCGCTCAACATATTGTTGCCAATCTTCGCGAGCAGAGGGCTGATGCAGCATTTAGCAGAATGAGTGATATCGCCGCATCAATTCGAAACCGAACAGTTGCTGAGGTGAGAGTTGCCACTGAGCTCAGTGCAGATCAGACCACCAAACTCGCAGCAGTACTTAAACGACTTGCAGGTCAAGATGTAAGCCTCAACGTCATTATCGATCCGAACATCATCGGTGGCGTGTCTGTGCGCCTAGGCGATGAAGTGTTCGACGGCAGTATCCACTCACGACTTGAACAAGCCCGCAGGGTGCTTGTCTAACAACAGAAAGCAGGAAATCATGACGGAAATATCTATCCGCCCTGATGAGATTAGAGCGGCAATTGAAAAGAATGTCGCCTCAGTATCGCCAAGCACATCGCGCGATGAAGTTGGTCGCGTCATGGAAACAGGAGACGGCATCGCTCGCGTGGAGGGTTTGCATTCAGCGATGACCAACGAGCTCTTGGAGTTCGAAGGTGGGCTCAGAGGATTGGCACTCAACCTTGATGTCAAAGAAATCGGTGTTGTGTTGCTTGGCGATGGTGCAAAAATCGAGGAAGGTCAAACCGTTCGCCGCACCGGAGAAATTTTGTCAGTTCCCGTAGGTGATGGCTTTTTGGGTCGAGTGGTTGATCCACTTGGTAATCCAATTGATGGACTCGGTCCAATCAAAGCGGAAACCACCCGTGCACTTGAACTGCAGGCACCTTCAGTTGTTCAGCGCCAACCGGTGAAAGAACCACTGCTTACTGGTATTAAAGCAATCGATGCAATGACTGCAATTGGTAGAGGCCAGCGTCAGCTCATCATTGGTGACCGTCAGACTGGAAAGACTGCAGTTGCAATCGACACTATCATCAATCAAAAATCCAACTGGGCGACTGGAGATCCAAAGAAGCAAGTGAAATGTATTTATGTTGCGATTGGTCAAAAGGGTTCAACCATTGCATCTGTGAAATCAGCACTTGAAGAAAACGGCGCAATGGAATACACCACCATTGTCGCAGCACCTGCTTCTGATCCTGCTGGCTTTAAGTACCTTGCTCCATACACTGGCTCTGCAATTGGACAGCACTGGATGTATAACGGTCAGCACGTTTTGATTGTGTTTGATGATCTTTCAAAGCAAGCCGAGGCATATCGTGCGGTGTCGCTCCTCCTACGTCGTCCGCCAGGGCGCGAGGCATATCCTGGAGACGTTTTCTATCTACACAGCCGTCTACTTGAGCGTTGTGCAAAGTTGAGCGATGAACTTGGTGGTGGATCAATGACTGGACTTCCTATCATTGAAACCAAAGCCAATGACGTATCGGCCTACATTCCAACAAACGTTATTTCGATTACAGATGGTCAATGCTTCCTAGAGTCCGATCTCTTCAACTCAGGAGTTCGTCCCGCTATCAACGTGGGTATCTCAGTATCCCGCGTTGGTGGTTCAGCACAGACGAAGTCAATGAAACGAGTTGCTGGCCGTCTTCGTTTGGATTTGGCGCAGTATCGTGAACTTGAAGCCTTTGCGGCGTTTGGTTCTGACTTGGATGCGGCATCCAAGGCACAGCTCGATCGAGGTTCGCGTTTGGTTGAACTTTTGAAGCAAGCGCAATACACGCCATTCAAACTTGAAGATGAAGTTATCTCAGTCTGGGCTGGAACCACAGGACAGTTAGACGAAGTTCCAGTGGAAGATATCCGAAAGTTTGAACGCGACTTCTTGGACTATGCACATCGGGAAGCCGCAAGTGTTGTCAAAGAACTGACTGAAACCAATGTCCTAAGTGATGAAATCGTTGCAGTCTTGGAAAAGACCATCAAGGAGTTCAAGAAGACATTCACAACTTCAAGTGGCAAACTGCTCATTAATGATGAGCCAGTTGAAGCACTTGAAGCAAGTGACATTGATCCCACCAAAATAACCAAGGTAGTGAGGTAGTAGGTCAGCCATGGGTGCACAACTTCGAGTCTTTCGCGGACGAATTAGGTCCGTCAAGGCAACTAAGAAGATTACAAAGGCAATGGAACTTATTGCTTCATCTCGTATTGTCAAAGCACAACAACGAGTAGAAGCATCCCTTCCTTACACCCGTGCATTGGTGTCTGCTGTGAGTGCTGCTGCATCACATGCAGCAAGCACTGATCATCCACTCACAAGTCAACCTGCGAAATCCGTTCGAGCAGCAGTGTGTTTGATTACTGCAGATCGCGGTTTGGCTGGAGGTTATTCATCGAATGCAATCCGCGAGGCCGAAGCCCTACAAGGA
>JAURLB010000044.1 GCA_030831445.1 Candidatus Nanopelagicales bacterium
CTGGTACAACAACATCCTGAGGCCCGCGAGCAGTTAGCGAGCAATGCAAACCTTTTTCGCAGCTTGATGAGTGAGGCTGGCTTCACTTTACTGCCCGGTTCACACCCAATCATTCCTGTGATGTTTGATAATGAATTTGAAGCGGTTTCGATGGCTCGAACACTGGGTGATCTTGGAATCTACGTTGTGGCTTTCAGTTACCCCGTTGTCCCACTCGGGAAAGCGAGAATTCGTATTCAGATTTCAGCCGCTCACACAGATGTTGACATTCAAACGTGTGTGAGCGCATTCATCGAAGCCCGTGAGCGCTTGACTACTTCAAACTCTTGAACCAACTTTTCGTAAGATCCCTAAACGACTTCAGGCTTTCAAAGCGAACTGCAATAAGAATCAAGACTACGCCGATTACCAAGAAAATGATCCAACGCGGAACATAGAGACTCAAATTCACGAATATTTGCGGAAGAACTGCCATGCTGAATCCAATTGCTCCAGGATAAAGCAATCCAGCTAATTGACGCTTTGAACCAAGTATGATCGCAACGATTCCAACAGCGAGAACTACCCATAGTCTGACCCAATCCATGGTTCGGACGGTTTCCGTTGTATCCAAAATGACTACCGACAAGAGAGCGCTTGGTATGTAGCCGAAACTAAACGGAATTCCCAGGGTGATAGCGCTATTCACTTCGCGTTCTGACTTCATTTGTCGAAGTAACAGTGCTACGAGTAAATACAGGGCGATAGGCAGTGTGATTGGTTCTGGACCACTAATCGCTTCTCCACCCACTTCGTTGATCAATGTCACCAGTGCGATTACACCAGTGATGAGTGCTGGGATGAAATGTCCCAAGGACGCACTCGACCACCAAAGAATTGAGAGCGTTGCACTCACCATCAACCACAAGAAGAAGAATGTGTAAGCACTGAGTTTCACTTGGCCTATAGATGAAGAGAAAATCTCATCGTTTATCATGGATGCGATAATGAAAGTAGTTGTCCATAATGCCCCGGCCGCAACGAGAGGCAGAGTTCGAAACGATTTCGGAAAATTGCGCATAACTATCGGCAGTAGAGCAACCAAAGCTCCGATGAGAGCCAAAGCAATCACTGTCACATCAAAGCCTTGAAGATCTTGTAATACCCCCTTGGATGGCAAGAGCAAAACGCTGAGTGCAACACCAAAGAGCGATGCCGCGAGATACGGAGAAGAAATCGCAATGATGTTAAAAATGAAACGAGAGTCCAGCTTCCGAGTGGCCAAAAATAGAAAGTATGCCATCCAGATTGCCGCCAGGATCAGCAAGAACAATCCAAGGACAATTGGCATATCGTGAACAGATAAGACTCCAAAAAGTCGAGGCCACGACACTAAAAACGTGAGGGAAACGCTCACAAGCGTAACAATCTTGAGCGCTGCAAGTTTCAATTTTGAAAACTCACCTAACAATTGTCCGAAAAGAATGAAAACTATTGTGTACGTGAGATACGAAACCATAGTGAATGCGTCATCTTGAAAACGAGATTGCAACGGTGCCTCAACCAATGCAAGAGTTCCTACCCAAAGTGACAGTGGACCAACCGAAGACCAACTTTGGATTCCAGTTTTCAGTCCTGCAAAGAGCGATAGGCCACCAACTAGAAAGATGACAAATGCCGAATAGAAGGAATCTTGGTTTGACCAACTTTCTGGAAACAACCCAAAGGATGGAGCGGCTATCAACCCAGTCATGACGACTGCAGAGGCAACAATTGCGGCCGTGTTGGCGAGACCTGTAAGTGTGTTTCTACTTCTGTAGGCAACGAAGGAAGAAATCGATGCTACGGCCAATAGTGCGAGCAATTGTCCAATGGAACCAATTCGCTCCCAAGCAACAGCAGTGAAGACAACTGCGGCAACTATCAAACTCAATCCACCTAGGATGTAGAGGATTCGCTGTCCTGCAGCTACTCGCGGCTCACTTTCACTTTTGGTCGGCCCAGATTGAACTCGAGAGTCAAACCAAGCGTCGGATTGGATGATGCGTTCTTGAACCCAGAGAGTACGAGCCTGCAACCAGCCCAGTTCCCTCACCCAGCGAACGTCAGTACTCCTACCACAGTCACACGTCACTACACCGTTTTTGGCTTTATCAGGGTCTAATTCGTGAGTGCAGTAGGGGGATTTTGCAATATATTCGGAAGACATTGTCATCACCTCAACTACAGCATACTCCTGTACCTGATGGTATTAACCAAAATCAACGGATTTCGAGAAATGAGCTTTAATTCCCTCGGTAATCTGCTTAAGTATTGTCGCTGGGATTTCTGATTCAATTCCTAGGATCATCAATGAGTGTTCCCCAGTCACATCACGTGATACTTGCATTGACACAATATTGATGTTTGCATCTCCAAGAATCTTTCCGGCAATACCCACAATTCCTGGTTGATCATGATACTGAATTATTACCAAATGTTTAGCAAACTGTTGGTCGACATCAAAATTAAAGATTTGAACAATCTGTTGCTGCATCTTTGTTCCAGCGATAGTACCTGCTACGGAAACGCGTTCACCTTTCCCATTCAGTCCACTAACTCTGACGAGAGATTTATGATCATGGCTTTCGCCGGATCGTTTTACTTCGGAAGTAACTGAGCGCTCACGAGCCAGCAATGGAGCATTGACGTAGGAAACTGAATCATGAATCAGCGATTGGAAAATGCCTTTGAGAGCAGAGAGTTCAAGAATGTCGACATCAAATTCCAGAATGTCACCAAAGACTTCCACTTCAACATTGCTTAATGGTGCATCCGTTAGTTTCGTCACCATATGTCCCAATTTTTCTGTCAACTCAAGGTACGGTTTCAACTCAGGTGCTACTGCACCACCTTGCACGTTGACTGCATCAGGCACGAGTTCCCCCGAAAGTGCTAGGCGCACAGACTTAGCGACTGCGACTCCTGCTTTCTCCTGAGC
>JAURLB010000045.1 GCA_030831445.1 Candidatus Nanopelagicales bacterium
CTATCTCCAGCGCGATCGTATTTTGAAATTGTTTCACCACGTACTTTTTCGAGATCGTCAACTGAAATGTGTAGCCGACTTTCCGATTCCGCGTAGTTCGCCATGCTTTCTAAAAGTGTTAGCGCAAGTCGTGCATCCCCTGAAGAGATTTGAACAATTGACGACACTGCATCTTCGCCTATTGTGAATTTATTGCCAAGACCCTGCTCTGCGAATGATGCTCGTTGGATAAGTTTCGCAATATCCTCATCTGCAAGGGCTTCTAGTTTCACCAATCTCACGCGCGAGAGCAGAGCAACGTTTACTGAAAAGAAAGGATTCTCTGTGGTGGCACCAATCAAGGTAATCCAGCCATTTTCAACTGCAGGTAAAAGTGCATCTTGTTGAGCTTTATTAAAACGATGAATTTCATCAATAAACACGACAGTGCTGCGCCCCTGCTCCATTATCGTTTGGGCGGCTTGGGCGATGTCACGCACGTCTTTGACACCAATGCTGAGTGCTGACACGTCATGAAATGTGTGGGCACTCTCGCTCACAAGTCTTGCAAGTGTTGTCTTTCCACTTCCTGGGGGCCCCCACAAGATGACACTCGTGCGACTCTTCCCCTCAAGCAATAGCCGCAAAGGACCACCTTGTATAAGCGCTTTTTCATTACCTACTACGTCAACAAGTGCCCTCGGGCGCATTCGAAGTGCTAGTGAAGTCATTCCTGAGGCTTCGGTTTGAAATCGATTCCTGCTTCTCTGCGCTGTTGAGGCGTAATTGGGGTTGGCGCGCCAGTTAGCGGGTCATACCCACCACCAGTTTTTGGAAACGCAATCACTTCTCTGAGGTTCGCGGCTTTGGTCAATAACATCACAATGCGGTCCCATCCAAACGCGATACCGCCGTGCGGAGGTGGACCATATTTGAATGCTTCTAACAAGAATCCAAATTTTTCATTTGCTTCTTCTGGTTCTAGTCCAAGCACATCGAATACCTGACGCTGAATATCTGATTGATGGATTCGGATGGATCCGCCACCAATTTCATTTCCATTACACACTATGTCGTAAGCCCACGCTAAAGCATCACCTGGGTTTTGCACGAATGAATCAATCCACTCGCCATTAGGTGAAGTGAATGGATGGTGAACCGCAGTCCAAGCGAGGTTTCCATCTTCGGTTTCGAATTGTTCGAACATAGGTGCGTCTACCACCCATAGGAATGACCACGCGTCATGATCAATCATCCCGAGACGTTCAGCAACTTCCCCTCGAACTGCACCTAGGAGTGCTCGAGATTCGTTGCGCTTCCCTGCGGCAAAGAAGATACAGTCGCCTATCTTTGCGCCAACAGTGGTGGCAAGATTTGCCCGTTCACTCTCGCTGAGATTCTTTGCAACGGGACCACCTAGCTCGCCACTTTCATCAATGGTGACATACGCCAATCCTTTTGCACCACGTTGTTTGGCCCATTCTTGCCACGCATCAAAAGTACGACGCGGCTGATTTGCGCCACCTGGCATCACTACCGCACCAACATACTCGGCTTGAAACACTCGAAAATCAGTGTTTTTGAAATACTCTGTGACGTCACTCAATTCAAGATCAAATCGAAGATCTGGTTTATCACTTCCGAAACGTGCCATAGCCTCTGCGTAGGTCATTCTTGGAATTTCACCAATCTCGACACTGAGAATTTCACTCCATAACGCTCGAACAATCTTCTCTGCTAGCTCAATCACATCCTCTTGATTGACAAATGACATTTCAATATCGAGCTGAGTAAATTCAGGTTGTCGATCTGCTCGAAAATCTTCATCTCGATAACAGCGCGCAATTTGGAAGTAACGTTCAAGTCCGCCGACCATTAATAATTGTTTGAAGAGTTGTGGACTTTGCGGTAGCGCATACCAGCTACCTGGCTTAAGCCGAACTGGAACAAGAAAGTCACGTGCGCCTTCTGGTGTGCTTCGGGTCAAGGTTGGGGTTTCAACTTCAACAAAACGTTCATCGTTAAGTAAGTTGCGCGCTATCTGATTCATCTTACTTCGCGTTCGAAGCGCGGCAGCGGGCTTTTCGCGACGTAGATCAAGGTAGCGCCATTTGAGTCGCGCTTCGTCACCAATCTCAGTTTTGTCACTTATTGAAAATGGCAATGGTGCAGATTCGCTCAATACATTTACCTTATGTGCGACAACTTCCACTTCACCAGTTGCTAGTTCTGGGTTTTCATTTCCGTCCGGACGTCGTTCTACTTCACCTTCTATTTGGATGCAGTATTCCAGGCGGATAGTTTCAGCAACTGACTCATCTCGAATCACCACTTGAACGATTCCGCTGGCGTCCCGAAGGTCAATAAATGCAACTCCACCATGGTCCCTACGGCGAGCTACCCAGCCGGCAAGAGTTAATTTGGCACCAATATCTTTACCGGTGATTTCGCCTGCGTATCGCGATCTGTACATTACATTCCTCCAGATTGTTGAATAAAACTACTGATGTTTGCCATCTCCACCGATGCACTCTCGCCTGATGCCATGTTTTTGACGTTTACATTCTGACTTCGCACCTCATCATCACCTATGACAATCACAAAGCGAACGTTGAGTTTGTCTGCCGCTTTCATCGCGCCTTTAAGTGAACGATCACCGTATGCAAAATCCGCAACCAGCCCACTTGCTCGTAAAGTTTGAAGTACCTGCATTCCTACAACGCGCGCAGATTCGCCAAGTGCAACAATGTAGGCGTCACACGATTGAACTGGTAGAGATTTTCCTTCAGCCCTGAGCGCTAGGAGCGTTCTATCTACTCCCAATCCAAAACCAATTCCAGACAGTTCATCTCCACCAAGTTCAGCCATGAG
>JAURLB010000046.1 GCA_030831445.1 Candidatus Nanopelagicales bacterium
CCAATGGGCTGGTACGGAAGGCCAATGCGCAAGGTTTGTTAAACCTGCAGGTTTCTGCACTACTCTCAACCCATTATGGCAAAAGAAACCGGACGACAAATTGTTGCCCAAAATCGAAAAGCTCGGCATGACTTCAGTATTGATGAAGTGTATGAAGCGGGAGTCGTTTTAGTGGGCACTGAAGTAAAGTCGCTGCGCATGGGGAGAGCGACGCTGACTGACGGTTTTGCTATGGTTGAAAACAGCGAGATTTGGTTACACAATGTGTATATCCCTGAGTACGACTTAGGAACTTGGACAAATCACGAGCCGAAACGCAAACGAAAATTACTTTTACATCAGGAAGAAATTCGCAAAATCGGTATTGCCGTGTCCCGAAAAGGCTACACACTTGTCCCACTTTCACTCTACTTTAAAGATGGAAAAGTGAAAGTCGAAATCGGACTTGCCAAAGGTCGCAGAGCGCAGGATAAACGCCACGCCATTGCTGAAAAAGACGCAAAGCGCGAAATGGCGAGATCTGAAGGTCGGCTTCGCAAAGGTATTCGGGAATAATCCAGAGAAACTTGCGTTTTTATCTATCAGGTGGTGCAGATAGCATTACCCAATAACTAAATAGCGTCATCAGGGGGTGACAGGTTTCGACGGTGATCGTCGAGACGGGAGAAGCGGGTCGAGTACCTGTGGTGATCTCGTAAATCCACCCACAGAAAATATAAGTGCCGAATCAAAACGCACTGACTTCGCTCTTGCTGCATAAGCAGAGCCTTTAAAAGTCCGGAAGCCCAGCGACGCTGTCGCGCTGGAACCTTCCGTCGCTAGACAGCTCACCAAGTAGCCCGGTCGCGGGGCTAGGCGGAAAACCAAACAGTGACTTTGGCTGTGTATCCCATGGGCCTCAAGGAATGGGATAGCTGAGCACACGTCACAGAGGCTGCACCCGGAGAAGACCCTGATCTATGTCATCGGACCCGAGTTCAATTCTCGGCACCTCCACTGCGTGTCAAGTTGGTATTTAGTTGAAATTTCAACTAAAGTTCCGCCAACTGAAAGGACACATCTCATGGACATCATCTTTATAGTCGGACGAATCTTGTTCGGCGTTATTTTCCTAGCCTCAGGTATCGGCCACTTTGCCGCTCGCGAGGCAATGGTCGGCTACGCGCAATACAAGAAGTTGCCACTCGCAAGCGTGCTTGTGCCGGTTTCTGGGCTCATGCTCATTCTCGGTGCAGTATCGGTTGTTGCTGGCGTTTACCCAGCCTATGGCGCACTGCTACTTGCACTGTTCCTCTTGCCAACGGCATTTATCTTCCACAACTTCTGGACTGAAACTGATGCACAGGCAAAAATGAATTCGCAGATCCAGTTCAACAAGGACATCTCATTGGCTGGCGCAGCACTACTGCTCTTTTACGTATTCTCAACAGTTGAGGATTTACCAGGGTTACTGCTTCCATAAGTCAAAAAACTACATTCAGGGTGCGGACTAGTGTGTCCGCACCCTTTTGTTTAGGCTCTTCGCGTGAGTTTGTTTGGACAGAGCCTTTTGGCAGATACCGACTTGAAAGCTGCTGAGATTGATGCGGTTTATGCGTTGGCTACAAAGTTAAAGTCAGGCGCGGATTCTTCTCGGTATCTTCAGGGAAAGCATCTCGCGCTCGTACTTGAAAAAACTTCAACCAGAACCCGTATTGCTTTTGAAGTGGCAATAAAACGCCAAGGCGGCTTCTCAACGACACTTGAGTATGCAACGAGCCAATTGGGGCTTCGCGAGTCCATTGCGGATACTGCCGCTGTACTTAGTCGGGTTTACGACATGATTGCTTATCGTGGCACACGCCATGTCGATCTCGTGAATCTCCAAGCGCACGCGACAAAGCCCGTCGTAAATGCTCTCACTGATATGTGGCATCCAACGCAAGCACTTGCTGATTACTTCACCATGCAAGAAGTCAAGAAAACTTCGTGGCATGACATTGCAATCGCGTATGTGGGAGATGGGCGAAACAATGTTGCCCATTCACTCCTAACAACAGGTGCCATTCTTGGCGCAGATGTAAGAATCGCATCCCCAGAGTCGTTGCAGCCTGACCTAGGTATCGAAGCGATGTCCCTGGAGTTGGCTGAAGTGTCTGGCGCTAAAGTCTTAGTTACAGATGATCCAATTGAAGCCGTTTTGGCTGCGGACTTTGTCTACACAGATGTGTGGGTTTCAATGGGTGAAGCGCTCGATGCTTGGAATGAACGCATCTCATTGCTTCGGGATTTCCAAGTCAATCAGGAACTGCTCACGGCCACAAAGAATCCAAACGTGAGATTTATGCACTGCCTACCTGCGATACATGATCGCAATACTGACATCGGAGAGCAGATTGCGTCGAACTATGGCTATGACAATGGAGTGGAAGTCACCGATGAAGTATTCCAATCTAAAGCCAGTATTGTGTTTGATCAGGCAGAGAATCGCCTTCACACTATTGAAGCACTCCTCGTTTTGTTAGCTTCTGACACATACGGGAAAACACTATGAAATCCACACTTGATGAAACACTCCCGCTACTTGATGCTGAAACGGACATTCGAACGTCGACGAATGATGGAGATCATGATCGTTTCTCGCATTACGTTCGAAAAGAGAAAATAGTCGAAAGTGCAGTAACCGGAAAGCCAGTTATTGCACTTTGCGGAAAAGTTTGGGTGCCTGGTCGAGATCCCGAAAAGTTTCCAATCTGCCCAGACTGCTTAAAGATTTACAACAACATTCCGGACAAAGAAAACAAGGACTAACAGCCTGCAAGTCCAGCTAACATGTAATCGATTTTATCTCGAATTCTGTAACCCTGACTCCAGCCGTTGATGTCATTTACCAGAATTGCGAAAGCAATTTCAGTTCCATTGACATGTGTGACATATCCGGCAAGGGCTGACACATCAGAAAGACTTCCAGTTTTGGCATGAACTCTGCCTTTTGCGCAACGAGTGCTCTTGGAAGAGAAGCGCTCTTCTAATGTGCCCGTTTGTCCACTCACAGCCATGAGTTGCATTCGCTCTATGACGTTGAGGTTTAGCCGTGTTTCATCTGCAATCATTCCAAGCAAGACGATAATGTGATTTGCGCTCACTCGATTTGCTCGGGACAGACCTGAGCCATCTACCATGATGAGATCATCGGTGTAGAGACCCATTGAATCAAGTTTTTGAAGTGCGAACGTTTGCATGGCTTTCCAGGTTGCTTTGCCTGTTTCTTGAATTGTGGCCCGGCGAAGTAACATTTCAGCAATGGTGTTATCCGAGTTTTGCAACATAGTGCGAACATGTGCAATGAGTGGAAATCCACGCACTTCTGCAATGACTTCACCAGTGGCTTTCGCTTCGGTATTTGATGCAACCGTTATCCCACTCTTCGCAAGTAGTTTTAAGAACTTCGCTAACGTGTCGTGAACCGGATCTCTCGTCATTTTGTTGTCCAGATATAACGCTGTGATTGGTCGAACATATCGTGGCATTGGGTTCGGCGACCAGCCCTCAGGTTTGGTGTGGCGGGGAAATAGCGTTGCATCTGCCTGCACGATAAGTGGCAAGGTTAAGTCAATATCAGTTTGATACAGCTGGTCAATTAGCTTTCGCAAATGATCAGTCCGGAGCATTGGATCTGCATCACCGACGAGGGTTAACGTTCTTGTGGATTCATCCCAGGTAAGTCGAGTCGTAAATCGATGGTTTGGCCCGAATGTTTCCAGTGCAATCGCAGCAGTCAGAATCTTGATTGCAGATGCCGGCACCAATTCCTGCATCCCATTTTTGCTATAAATCGGTTCAAGTGTCAACGTGTCGGACAACGCAATGCTGGTGGCTTTTGTCAAAGATGCTTTTTGCAGCCGCTTCTTAAAGGTGTTGAGGGACTTTAATGGCAAATACGGCGCTTGAGTTGATTCTGAAACAGAGGGCTCAGGAGAGGGGATGTCATTCGCAACAACTGGTAGCGAGACACCAATCAAGATGACACTAAGTGCGCCCAGTATTGCTATTTTCTTCACTCGGCTAAGTGTAATCAGGACAGCAACGAAGTTTTGGCTGAAAGTTCAAACCAACGTAGATTTTCCAAAGAATCAGATTGCAATGTTGGGTGGTCACTCACTTCAGGCTCAGGAAGTTCTGAGAGATACTTCATTGCCCAGTCGAGGTAATCGGATTGAACTTCGGTAATTTCTGCCAGGTCAGGATGTTCGTACTGAAGACCTGAGTCAGTAACACTCACATCATGCAAACTCAACGGCGGTGTGATTGCGCCGTCTTTATGCCGCCATCGACCAGTAACTGTATTGAATTCGTATCGTCCAAGTAGTTTGTAGCCAAGTTCGGCAACAATGGCTATAGCATTCAATATGAATTGAAAAGTTTCTTCAGAGATGAAGTAATTGAAATTAACTCGCACCCAGCCTGGTTTTATACCTTGGCACCCTTGGACAATTTCTTTTTCGAATTCCATACTTTGTTGTTCATCGATACCCAAGAGTCGATGACCATAGGGACCAGCGCAACTGCAACCACCTCGCGCTTGGATACCGAATAGATCATTGAGAATGGCAACAGCAAAGTTATGGTGAAGATACTTGCCAGAATCACATTTGATAGTGAAAGAAACGATTGATAAGCGTTTAGCAGACTTGTTACCCAACACCTGAATCTTTGGATGAGAATCCAATGCTGTAATTGCACGTTCGACAAAGTCGTGCTCAAGTGCTAAAATCATGGGCACAGAAATCGTTTGCTTCACCTTGAACACGAGTCCCGCTCGAATCGCTTCGATAATTGCAGGTGTGCCACCTTCCTCACGATGCTCAACATCATCCACATACACGTGTTCGTGGTGATTCACGTAGAGCACTGTCCCGCCACCGACAATGCTGGGCACTTTGTTAGAAAGTAATTCTTTTCTCACTATGAGTAGACCTGGAGTTGAGGGACCTCCGATGAATTTATGTGTTGAAATAAAAATAGCATCCTTGTAAGCAAGGGGGTGCTGTTTGCTGCGGGGGTTCATCTCAATCTCAATATAGGGAGCCGCTGCAGCAAAGTCCCAAAATGCAAGTGCCCCGTGCTGGTGCAACAGGGTGGAGATTCCGAACGTATCACTGACAATTCCAGTCACGTTACTAGCGGCACTAAACGATCCAATCTTCAACGGACGATTTTTGTAGCGCACAAGTTCACGCTCGAGGATTTCAATGTCGATGTGTCCATCATGGTCTTCAGGGATTACCACGATGTCAGCAATACTTTCTCGCCACGGTAACTCATTGCTGTGATGCTCAAATGGTCCAATGAACACCACTGGTCTTTCATCTGCTGGAATTGATTGAAGTAGGTCATAGCG
>JAURLB010000047.1 GCA_030831445.1 Candidatus Nanopelagicales bacterium
ACCCAGGTGTACTTATCCACCTGACCGCGCAAGAACCGGGATCGATTAGTGCCTTTTTCTCGAAGTATTTCTGCCCGCTCGACAAGGGCTTCGTCGTTAACGATGAGTGCACCACCTTCGCCACAGGTGATGTTTTTGGTCTCATGGAAACTCTGGGTAGCAAGCGACCCAAGCGTGCCTAGGTATTTGCCTCGGTATTTGGCGCAAAGCCCGTGGGCATTGTCCTCTATCACCATCAAATTGTGGTCACACGCGATGCCAAGAATTTGCTCCATCTCGCAGGCGACCCCACCGTAGTGCACCATGTAAATAGCTCGCGTTCTTGGGGTAATCGCTGCTTCAATCTTTGATTCGTCAATATTTAGAGTGTCAGAGCGAGAGTCAATGAAGACGGGTTTTGCCCCAAATAATGCAAATGCGCTCGCCGTTGACACAAAGGCGTAGGAAGGCACAATCACTTCGTCGCCGGGTGCAAGCGAGCACAGAAGGGCAGCCAACTCCAGTGCATGTGTACATGAGGTTGTTAGCAGCACTCTGGCTGAATTAAAAGAAGAATTTATTTGTCGCTCGGATTTATCAGTGTAGGGTCCGACGCCTGAGATGTGACCATTGTTAAAGGCTTGTTTCATCAGATCAAAGTCAGAGTCTAAAAGAGTCGGGAGATTAAATGGAATTTCGCTCAACTTTATACCTCAACTGCTGAACTTAAAAGTAGACATTCGAATCGATTCAGTAGCGCCATAAATGGCTAAGTGGTGAATTACCGAGAGTTCACGCATGTCGTTCACAGTCACGATAGGTGGAGGTAAAAAGTTGTAATCAATCCAGCGAACATTGATTGAGTTAGTTTCGAATTGCGATTCGTCTAAATAGGCCCGAGCAGCCGGACCGGAGATGTACTCTGTTGCTCCAAGATTCTGGCAGATCTCTATCAACCGTGCTGTCTTTCGTTGGGATGAAGGAAACTCTCGAGAGTCGCGAACGCATGTCTTTATCTTCAAGGTAAAAAAAATCCACTCGTTTAGTAGTCTGTTGATATCGGAGAGCGACTCAATACCATCAAGCGATTCAAAAACAGAACGAAGCTCAGATCGAAGAGTTTGATATGAGTCAAACTTTCCGTAAGCCCGATCCAACTGATTCAAATGTTGTTGCCACCATTCGCTATCTGAGACAACCATGTCGTGAATAAGCGAGTGGTAGTTGCCAGAGTTCTGAAGGGGGACTGATAACCATTTAGAACCTCTCACATCGGCAATCAAGTTTCTGTTTCGCCAATCTCGGCGAGTAAATTGAACGTCGTCTAGATAAACTAAAATGTCGGCTAAACGCGCTACGGCGTACCAACCACGCCAAGGTAAATAATTCGACTGGGTTATCAAAACTGACGTCAAAATCTCAGCTATCAGAAAGTTCAGCGAGACCGAACCCTGATCTCCCGTAGTCATTGCCGTTATACAACATTAGACGTCTTCCCCTAAGGTTGAAAACAAATGGATAGCAAATCATTTCACTATCCCATCCACTTGCGGAAACTTCGAGCTCAACTGAGCGGTCATTTCGTTCCCAAGTGACTCCATTTAAAGATTCGGCATAACCAATTCTGTAGGTCTCAGTTACTTGTTGGCCTCTATAGGAAAACCACATTTTGTAGATTCCTTCATCGATGATTACCCACGGCTGAGAAATCGCATATTCAAATTCTGTCTTAAAGTCAATTGCGACTGTTCCAGTGCGCGACCAATCGATGCCATTATCTGACGTTGCATATTTAAGGTGGTAGTAGTGGCGAAATTTGTCTCCGAGCTGCTTCCAGTCAACGCAAGATATATACCACATTTGGAATCTTTCATTACTTTGAAGCACGCATGCACCTGCAACGAAACAAGGATCGACAGTACTCCTATCCAAGATTGGACCTTCACTAAATCTTTCGTAACTTTGTCCTCCATCGCGGCTGATCGCTAAACCCAATGCATTTCGGAATGGCGTTGAGGTCCCGCGGTTCCACCCGGCATAGTACAAATACCGCAAGTTACCTGCCTTCACTTCGTAAGACGCGGTGGTCCCGTCTTCATCGAACCTACCAAGTTTCCCGGGACTAATTAACGGTGCTTTGTCCACTGAAAGTAGATTAAAGTCAAGATCAAAATGCGCTCGTCCAACATGCGAACGATTTGAACCATCACGAGTTGAGTAGATTACGGATAGTTGACCATCGGTAATGTCAGTCACGAATGGTACAGCGGCATGTGACTGAGCCCACTGACTAGTGCCGTCAACGTTGAAGAGATGTCCTAGTTTTGTCCAACGCTGATGCTTCATTTGAGGCAATTTCTTATGCATTAAGTTCACTCCGTAATATTTTCTCAAGCCAATTGCGAATACTGAGACCCTCTCGAGAAGCCGCTTCAACGATTTCTTGCCGAAGTATTGGGTCTACTCCATCAAGAGCGCCGAAATATCGAGTTCGAAGACTGCCACCGCGCCGTCCTTTGTGTTCAAGGTCGAGGTTAAGCTCTGGTGTTGTACTGCCCACGGTGAAACTGAAAAGATAAAAGGCATTGCCAAGCACCCATTGCAAGCTGACCTCACTTGCATTTTCTGGAAGGTGATTGATGGGAAGAGGATTGGAAAAGAAGATTGGGTTATTCGCAGCCAAAATTCGATGATGTTCGCTACCAATCAGCCAGGGAGCGACACCTTCGTCTCCAACTACAACCCGACCACCAATGCGAACTACCCTCGCGAATTCTTTCAAAATATCCGAGAAGTTACCAAATTCATTAAGGCCACCGAATGAATAAACTGCGTCTAGTGAGCCGTCTTCAAACGGCAGATTTCCGGCAGAACCTTGAATAATCCTGCACCTTGCCGAGATATCCGATTCTGCAAGTCGTAATTTTGCAGTTCGAAGCATCTCGGTCGAAATGTCCTGCACGTAGAGACGACCCCCCGACCCTAGACGGCGAATAATCTCGATACTGTCTCGAGCGGTGCCAGCACCAACATCAACAACTTTTGAATTCAAATCTAGATGCAATTCATCAATCATTTTCTGTCGGAGTTCTGGTTCACTCGTTTTCGTACTCGCAAATAGCCAGTCAATTGCTTGGTCGTAATAGCTGATTATTCGTGAGTAAGACTCCAGCGAGTCCT
>JAURLB010000048.1 GCA_030831445.1 Candidatus Nanopelagicales bacterium
GCCCATAGCAATTTAAGAGTTGATGACTCTGGACCGGGTGCAGCCCCTGAACTCACGGCGGACATGCTTCGAATGCCGCCAACTCGAATTGCTAATACATCTGCTTCAAATTTTCCGATCTGTTCTAAGACAGCTTCATCGTTGCTCAATCCAAGATCATTCACAATCACTATCAATTGATCCAGGGCCCGACGCGCCCACACCTGAAGGTTGAATCCAATAGTCCCTCGTTCAAACGAAAGCGTTGAGAGCGCATACTTCCAACCTTCTCCAGGTACGCCGAGAAGGTCGGAATCTTCAACAAATGCATCTGTAATGAACATTTCATTGAACTCTGCATCGTGATTGACCATGACGAGTGGTCTGATATCAAAATCTTTAGTGTCAGCTAGAAGATAGCTAATTCCCTTATGTTTTGGTACGTCCAAATCGGTCCGGGTTAACAACAGACACTTTTGCGCAAGATGTCCTGATGACGTCCAAACCTTCTGTCCATTTACTTTCCATCCGCCATCAACCTTTACCGCTCTTGTTGAAAGGCTCGCTAAATCTGATCCGCTGCCGGGCTCAGAAAAACCTTGACACCACACTTGCTCACCCGACAAAATCTTTGGCAAATACTTTTGCTTCTGTTTGTCATTTCCATGCATCATTATCGTTGGACCTGCAAGATTCATTCCAACGAGATTGATTGGCATTGGTGCTTCAACCAGTGCTGCCTCACCATTAAAAATGGATTCCTCTGTCGCGGTGAGCCCCTTGCCACCGAATTCAACCGGCCAACTCAATCCAGCCCATCCCGAAGCATGCAACTGCTCTTGCCACCACCGTGAATTTGTTTCGCGTTCTTGCTGCGAATCTGCAGATGGAATCGGAATGCTTTCCATCGCTTTATTTATCCATGTGCGAGCAAGCAGTCGAAATTCCAACTGCTCGGGTGATTCGTGAAAATCCACATTGCCCCCAATTGCCGATGACCATCAACACATACCGAACGGTTGGTATGGTAATCATTATGGCACCAGGTGGTCAAATGAAACAGAAGAGATCAAGTGTCTACCGTTTCATGCTGGATCGACCTGAAAAAGGTAATTCTCTTGACCCAGACCTGATTAGCCGTTTACATGAATCATTGTCTCAAGCCGAGTCAGAAGAAACATACACCGCATTCGCATTAGAGGCATCTGGACCAGCATTTTGTTCAGGCGCAGATGTTCAAGCCTGTTCGACCCTTATGGGCAACCCCAATGACTTACTCGAATTTTTTGGCAACGCTCGTGCATTCATGCGTCGCTTGTCAGCGTCGCGGTTAGTGACTATCTCGCTTGTGAATGGAGTCGTTGCAGCAGGAGGGCTTGAACTCGTTTCAGCTTGCGACATCGTTATTGCATCCGAGAAATCTACATTTTCAGATAGACATGCCCGATACGGGTTTGTTCCAGCCTTTGGAGCGACTGCGTTTCTTCCATCAAAAATCGGATACTCGGCTGCAGCATTTCTGCTACTTGGAGATGGATCATTAAGTGCAACCGAAGCAATGCGGGTTGGTTTAGTTTCGCAGATTTTTAAGGATCTGGAATTTGAACATGAATCTGATTCGTTTCTGAAAAATATGGAACGACTTGACCCAACTGCGCTTGCAACAATTAAATCTTTAATGCATCAGCGTCTTTATATTGATGATGCAATGCGTGCTGAAAAATCTGCTGTAAAAAGACATCAAGCTCAGGGTGGATACGACATTACAAAGATTGATTTTTGATCGAAACCGCTCCTGGCTCCAATGACTCAATAGCAGCCTTGAGAAAAGCTAACTCTTCTTCTCCCGAATACGGAATTACGTACCCAGTTGTATCTCTGATCGTGTCAAAATTATTCGAAATATCATCTACCGTTGCAAAATTGTTTTGACCAACGCACCATCCTGGTGAAACCCCAATAAACATTCGGGCATACCTACCTCCACCAACCGCAAAGATTTCGTGGCTCACTGAACACGCCCGTGAACATAGATACGAAACGAGCGGAGATACATGCGCAGGATCTAATGAATCCGCGAGTGGGCCTAAAAGCTCCTCAGTCATCCGTGTTCGTGCACTTGGCGCAATGGTGTTTACCAAAATCCCCTTTGAACCTCCTTCAACAGCAAGAACATTCATAAGTCCTACCAAGCCCATTTTTGCAGCACCATAATTTGCCTGCCCAAATGTTCCCAACAATCCAGATGCAGATGCCGTTAAGACGATTCGGCCATATCCTTTCTCTCGCATTATCGGCACTACCGGACGTAACACATTAAATGCGCCAACCAAATGCACTTGAATTACTCGATCGATATCTTCATCCGAGAGGCGTGAAAAGGTTTTATCTCTGAGAATTCCTGCATTATGAACTACCGACTCAATCGAACCATAAGTGTCCATTGCAAGTTCAGAGATTTGTGCGGCTTGTCTTGAATCATCAATGGAGTGAGTCGAAGCAACAGCTTCCCCTCCTAATGCTCGAATTTCCTGCACAACAGACTCAGCAGGACTGACACCTGTACTCCCATCCAATGCGACTCCAGCGTCATTGACTACTACTCGTGCGCCAAGTTTCGCCATTTGTAATGCGTGCTCGCGTCCTATCCCCCGCCCAGCACCCGTGATGATTACAACATCGCCCCACAGACCAATCGGGGCAGATTCAAGATTTTTACTCATGGAATTCCTTTGGTTACTAACCGAGTTGGTTACCGACAATTGACACAAATGACACGCACTCGCCTGGCTGGCCGCCCAAATTGTGAGTAAGGCCTAAACGCGGATTGTCCAGTTGTCGCTTCTCGGCTTTCCCACTTAGCTGAAGCCAACACTCAAATAACATACGCAATCCACTTGCACCAATTGGATGCCCGAATGACTTCAGTCCACCATCCGGATTAACTGGCAAACCACCATTCAGATCAAAAAAACCATCGAGCACATCTTGCCAAGCCGCACCTCGGGCAGAAAAACCAAGATCCTCCATGAGCACAAGCTCTGTCGGCGTGAAGCAATCGTGCACCTCAGCAAAGGAGATTTCAGTCCTCGGTTCAGAGATACCCGCCTGCCTATAGGCCTCTTGCGCGGAAGACTCAACCTCAGGAAACGACGTGAAATCATAATCTGATACCCGAAGACCAGCGCCCGTTCCAGAAACTAGCGATAAGGCTTTGACATACATCGGATCATCGCAGTACTTCTTCGCATCTTCAGCCCGCACGATAATGGCAGCTGCAGCACCATCTGCAACACCCGAACAATCAAACACTCCCAATTGGCCAGCAATTTGAGGAGAACGGTCAATGGTCTCCTTTGAAATCGCCTTTCTGAACTGAGCCCTCGAATTCAAAGATCCATTTTGGTGGTTTTTCCAAGCAATGTGAGTTAAAACATCTCGCATTAATTTTTCATCTATTCCATATTTTTTTGCATAGGCGGGCGCTAGCAAACTAAACGATGCGGGAGCTGTCCAATCAACCTTGGTGCCATCGGATGGCGGCCATGCTGCAGTTAATCCTGAATAAGAAGAGTCCTTCAACTTCTCTACCCCTACAGCCATGACAACGTCGTAAGCTCCGCTGCCCACTGCGTAGGCAGCATTTCTTACCGAATCAGAACCGGTAGCACAATAGTTTTCAACTCGGGTAACTGGTGCCGAAACATGAAGCGGTCTGCTTAAGGTAACTCCCGCCATACCTGAACCTTGAGTGCCAACCCAGAATGCATCAACATTAGAGAGTTCCAGTTTCCCATTTAACGAGTTCACGCATTCGTCTACAGCATCGACAACTAAATCGTCCGCTGACTTGTCCCAATGATCGCCAAATTTTGTGCACCCCATTGAGATAATCGCAACACGATCCTTAAATCCGTTACTTGCCATAAACACCCCGTTTCTCTTTCACATACTTCATCAACATTAGAAGCTAACGACCGGCCGAATTTTCCAAAAGTAATTTCTGACTCCAGAAGCCGTGTTAATCAGACGAAAAGTCATTTCAACTTGCATTCCAATTGCGATTTCAGAAACATCAGCATCAGTAAATTCAAACGATGACCGAGCACCGTTGCCAAAATCAACAACCGCAATAACCATTGGTGGAGATGGAGTGAACGCAAGCCTGTCAACTGTAAAAGTAACTACATGACCGTATTTATCCGCCAACGAAACCTCACTAAAGTTTCCAATTGAACCACAGCCCCTACATCGATGTTCTGGGGGTGTGTGAATTATCCCACAGTTATTGCACTTCTGGGCGCTCAAACCAAACTTCCATTTCACATTCCTAAAAGATGGGGGTCCCGCAGGCGCCTGTGGGTCTGGTCGGCGTGGAAGTTGTCGATCGAGACGACCGCGCCACGTCAAAAAGTCTGGATAACCCACCTCCTGTGTCTTGCGTGCCAAGGCGCGCTTTGACTCAACCTTTGCTTTCCATAATTCAATCTTCTCAGTGACCATGAGTTCAACAAGTTCCAGACCATCGGCAACCTCTACAAGCAGAATTGTGTCACCAGCCGTGGAGCTCATCAACGCGTTGTGCAGTTTGAAAACAAGATCAGATGCTCCGAAATAACCCAACTCATGATTGGTGATCACCTTGCTACAACCCGACAAAGCCGAAGGCACACGATTGTTCGCTGATGAAACAGCGACGATAGTTCTTGGATCAGTTGCCTTTTCTCCTAAAATATCTCGGATAGCAGGCGTAAGAATTTCAGCGATGAACCGCTCGTCCCATGTTTGAACTACCTCGTCGCTGGGAATTTTCCACCGTTCAAGTAATTCAATTACATGGGACTTCCAGTTTCTAATAACGGCTATTGACTCGCCGTCATTACCGAAACTGATCGCGCCTGATCCATCTGCACCGAATCTTTCTTCGTCGCTCCCCGGCAGGCCGGTCCACGAGTCTGAACACACACAAATTCCAAGAGTTTCAGATGCGGCGCGAAAAGCACCGAACGCTGACCTTACCGACTGGCCCATGTCGTAGGCAGAAATTGAAAACGGAAGCGAACAAGCAGCGTGCACTGCAGCAGAGTTAGATTTATGCGTATAAGCAGGTGAAGTCGTTGAAAACCATAACGACTGAGCATTTTCAATTGAAGATTTATCCAGGTATCTGATTGCCTCAACCGCCATGGTTGTGGAATCCTCATCAAAATTCATGACGGAGCGCTCACCCTTGCCATTACCTGTGCGTATCAATTCTTTGATTTCCGCGTGTTTGAGTCTTCCTTGAGGGACATATGTAGCAATGTCAATAATTCCAGCCATTTCAACCTCCTTGGAAAACAATAACAGACCATACCTACTAGTTGGTATGGTAACTAATGTACGAGGGGGGTATAAATGTCTGTTCGTTTTGGTCTTTTACTCGATCATCAGTTCCCTACAGATGAAAATCTTGCCGATCATCTAGACGAGATGATTAGATTCACTGAACGTGCAAGAGATTTAGGTTTTGATGCAATTTTTGGAATTCATCATTTTCTTGCAACTTTACAAACACCACAACCATTTCAGTTACTTGCACGTTTGATTCCCCATTCAGGATCGATGTTGCTTGGAACTAGCGTCTACGTTTCAACGCTTTCACATCCTGTTCAAATTGCAGAAGAGATTGGAACGTTAGATCAGCTTTCTAGGGGACGAGTAGTTTTCGGTGCCGGAATTGGCTACCGAGACGAGGAATTCAATTCTTTTGGGATAGACAGAGCTACTCGTGGCCCTCGGTTTGTAGAAAGCCTCGAAGTAATCAAGGGTTTGCTTGGAAATCGTCCATTCGATTTCAGTGGCAAATTCTTTGAAGTTGAACAGATGCAATCAAGCGTAAAACCGTTTGATAATCGTAAAATTCCATTCTGGATCGGTGCAAATGCCCCAGAGACAATCCAGCGCGCAGCGCGTATTGGCGACGCATGGATTGCGTCTCCAAACGTAAAGCTAAATTGGGCAATAGGAAATCTCAAAGCTTTCATGGAGATTAGAAAGCAAATGGGAATTCCCATAGCCAATCAAGTAAACCCGATTGCTCGAGAACTTCTCATTTCAGACTCAGAAGAGACAGCAGAGCAATATTGTAAGCAGTTTTTAAAGAACGAATACTTGGAGTATTCCAAGTATGACTTGGATCATTTTGTTGAAATGTTTGAGGAACTTATTGAAAAATCATTCCTAGTGGGAACTGCTCCTTCAGTGGCAAATAAATTAGAGAAATTTGTTGATGGTGGATTCAATTTTTTCCTCTTTAGAACGTTCTGGTCAGGAATGCCGTATGAATATGCAATTGAAACGATTGAACGATTTTCAAAAGACATAATGCCGAAGTTCAAATGAGAGCGAGAGTAAGACTTTGCCAG
The DNA here is from genome assembly GCA_030831445.1 of Candidatus Nanopelagicales bacterium. Lineage (GTDB taxonomy): Bacteria > Actinomycetota > Actinomycetes > S36-B12 > UBA5976 > JAFMIT01. The sequence goes on from JAURLB010000048.1 coordinate 6,387, forward strand.
TAGCCCCGGTCCACCATATTTCTATTTCTGTTAAATCATTGGATGATTCAATTCATTTCTATAGAGATGTTTTAGGAATGAAAGTTACGCTGGAAGCCACTATTGACGATGAATCCCACATCGAGTACTTAAGACTCCATCCCAATACATCTGGCCGAGTAGCGATGTTGCAGGTTGGACCGCCAATTGGAGCGGTTCAGCTTATTGAATGGTCCAGAACAGATTTATCTAGCTCGCCACTAAGACCAGGTAGTCCTGGAGCATTTCTTATTGCTTTTGAATTACATGAAGAAACTATGGATGATTTTCTTGTTCGCGTACAAAAATACCAAGTTCTTCCTTGGACTTTGCCGAAAACATCGACTATTCCAAACTATGGCACAATTCGAACTGTAGTAATTGAGGATCCAGATGGGTTAATGATCGAAATTTTAGAACTTCCTACTCGTGATTCAATTATGAAACTGCGTCAACAAAACGAAAATAGAGGGACCCAAAATGAAGAACAGTGAACTTGCGGATCTAGATGCGACCGCAGTCGCAGAACTGATTCAGTTAAACCAAATCACTCCAACGGAAGCACTTGAAGCCACCCTCGATCTAATTGAAACTCGCGATGCACAGGTCAGTGCTGTCTGGAACGTGCTTGCAGATAGAGCGGTCAAATCAATCAAAAACGGATTGCCAAATGGACCATTTAGAGGTGTTCCATTTGCGGTTAAAGATTTAGGCCTGAAAATTGAAGGAGAAGTAACGACCCACGGAAGTACCTATTTCCAGGGAGACATTTCAAGTTATTCAAGTGAATTGACAAAGCGATATGAATCCGCTGGTCTGGTCATTTGCGCGAAGGTGTCCACGTCAGAATTTGGTCTCGGACCGTCTGGAGATACAGATTTACACCCTCGAACGAATAACCCTTGGGACATAACGAGAATTGCGGGAGGCTCCTCTACCGGATCCGCAGCGGTTGTGTCTTCAGGAATATTTGCGATGGCGCACGCAAGCGACGGCGGAGGTTCGATTCGCATTCCGGCATCATGCTGTGGTGTCTTTGGATTCAAGCCTTCACGTGGAAGGATCTCCTACTACCCAGTAGCTGAACCTTGGAGCGGCATGTCAACCCAGCATGCAATTACAAGAACTGTCCGTGACAGCGCGACGCTCCTTGATTGCACCGCCGGAAATCTTCCCGGTGATCCTTATTTCTGTCCTCCATCTACAAATACTTTTCTCTCAGCGTCTAAAACGGAACCGCGCCAACTTTCAATCGGCGTTCATCTTGAGTCTGCTGATGGGATTAATCCGGATCCTCAAATAGCGCAACGAGTGCTCGCCATGGCCAAGCTCCTAGAAGACTTGGGGCACAAGATTACTTTCACAAAGTTGAATTTCAATCTAACCGAAGTTGCAAAACTGTATGGCGTTATCACTTCGGCTTCAATAAGAATGTTGATTGAAGAGCGCGCCAAGAGTATTGGTAGAGAACCAAACCAAGATGAACTACTGCCCGTAAGTAGGACGATCTATGAACGTGGAGCAAAGCATCGAGCAGTAGATCTTGCAGTTACTCGTGAGGCCTGTTTTGCAGCTTCTCGAAAAATATCTGAATTTACTGAGCAATTTGATGTTCTTCTTTGCCCCACAATCGCAGAACTTCCTCAAAAGCATGGAAAATTTGATATGCGTTCATCAAATACTGATGAATACATGTCGACAATATTTAGGTTTGGCCCTTATACAGCGCTTGCAAGTATTGCTGGACAACCAGCTATGAGCGTCCCATTCGGATTCAGTGAAGAGGGCTTACCCATCGGAGTCCACTTTTCTGCAGCCTTCGCGCAAGATGAGTTGCTCTTTCAACTCGCTGGACAGCTTGAGCGAACAAATCTTTGCGGATTCCCAAAAGTTAAACAGTAGATCTAACCAGGCGGCCAGTAAGCACGGCTGTAGCAGCACACACCGCCCCAACCACAAGGGCGTACGAATAGCTGGTTACTTTGCCGCTGCTTTCCGTTATGTCATGCACGGCAATCATCAA
>JAURLB010000003.1 GCA_030831445.1 Candidatus Nanopelagicales bacterium
CCTTCAAGCGCGTAGTACTCACACTGAATAGGGACGAGCACTTCTTTTGCTGCAGCGAAGGCGTTAATTGTGAGCAAACCGAGACTTGGTGGGCAGTCAATGAACACGTAATCGAGCCTGCGGCCATTATGTTTCACGTGGTCATCAAGGTATACCTTGAGGGCGCGAGCCAGCACACCTTCTCGTGACATGAGGGGAACAAGCTCAGTTTCGGCACCGGCAAGATCAATTGTTGCTGGCACACACCAGAGGTTGGGGGTATGCGGAACTGACTGAACTACCTCTTCGATAGCCATTGCTCCAACCAGCACCGCATAGATGTCTGGAACACCTTTGTGGTGAGGGATAGCCAAGGCAGTTGAAGCATTTCCCTGTGGATCGAGATCAATAACCAATACCTGAAGCCCTGATTTCGCGAGAGCTGCTGCCAGGTTCACAGTCGAGGTTGTTTTGCCGACACCACCTTTTTGGTTAGCAACGGTAATAATTCTTGTTTCTTGAGGGATTGGAAACTCTGTTCCACGTGAAACATCTTCAGTCATTGGACTCCTGTTCAGGAGCCTAGTCTGCCACTATCTAGTCGAATTTGAATAACGGTGGTGGCAGGCTCTATCAGGCCTTCGCCCACTTGGAGAACTTCCCCTTTGAGCCCTCTTTTCGTGAGGAAACCTTGAGCTTCCGCTAATTCAGAAGTTGCCTGCTCCCCTTTCAATGGAAGAAGTTGGCCTTGGGGAGACACTAATTTCCAAGTCAATTTGAGGAATTTATTGAGATTGGCAACCGCTCTACCAGTTCCCACATCCCAATGCCTATCTTTCACATCTTCAGCTCGAGCCCGAAGAATGTCCACGGTTGAACTTAAGTTGAGTACTTCAACCGCTTCTTCCAAGAATGAGACTCTTCGAGCAAGTGGTTCAAGGAGCGTGACCTTTAGGTCTGGTCGCACGATTGCGAGCGGGATTCCAGGTAATCCAGCCCCCGATCCAACGTCCACAACACGTGCATTCTGAGGGATGAGAGACTCGATAACCACAGAATTAGCTATGTGTCTCGACCACATACGAGGGATTTCACGTGGTCCAAGTAGCCCTCGTTCAACTCCGGCTGTGCAAAGGAAATCATGAAATTTCTTTAGATTCTCTGCAGCCTCAGGCCAACGCTCGAAGAGCAGTGTTTCATGTGAAACATCGGACATAAATTATTCAGCAGACACAACGATGAATCGGTTAGGTTCTTCACCCTGAGATTCAGACTTTCCACCAGCGAGTGAAATTGAGTCGTGCACAATCTTTCGTTCATAGGCATTCATGGCACGAAGTGAAACAGGCTCACCGGTGCTCTTCGCCTTCTCAACAGCCTTTTGACCCATATCGTGCAGTTGTTGACGTCGCTTATCGCGGTGACCAGCAACATCGAGGGTGAGTCGACTGCGATTTCCTGTGACCTGCGTCACAGCAAGACGTGAAAGATCTTGAAGTGCTGCAACAACTTCACCTCGTCGACCAACAAGTTGATCCAACTCGCCGTCAACAATCGCGACTATTGCTCTGTCACCCTCAACATCCATGACGATGTCGCCACTGATACCTGTGATGTTCAAAAATTCTTCCAAATAATCAGCAGCGATATCGCCTTCGCGTACTAATTCTTCCTGTGATGGGTTTTCCATTGTTTACTTCTTTCGTTTTGAACGTGGCTTTCGTTTTGGTTGCACACGTTGTGTTTCAGATTCATTTGTTGTTTCGGTTTCACTCTCAGATGAAATCAAACCTTTTTTGATTTGCTTCTTTCGTTTGCGTTCTTCCCATGCAGCATATGCAGGTGATCCAGGTGATGGATTATTTCTAATCACATAGAACTGTTGACCCATTGACCAAATATTTGTTGTGAGCCAGTAGACGAGAACACCAATTGGAAAACCAACACCACCAACTGCGAATAACAGAGGAAACACATACAGCAAAATCTTTTGCTGCTGAACAATTGGATTGTCCGCTGCAATGTTTTTTACAATCAATTGTCGCTGGGTAATGAACATTGTGACAGTCATCAAAATCACCATAATGACTGCAAAAACCCTAGTAGAACCAGGGTTTGGTGTTTCGTCAGCATTTAAAAATGTTGCATACAATGGAACGTCAAATACTTTTGCATCGTGAGCTACAAGTAACAAGTCTTTGTATTGATCCCAAGTAAAAACACCTTCAGCGAATTTTTGAGCAATACCTTGAAGCACTGTGTAGAGAGCAAAGAAAATTGGAGCTTGAGCAAGGATTGGTAAACATGAAGAGAATGGATTAGTTCCAGTTTCGCTGTAGAGTTTCATTAACTCTTGGCTTTGTTTTTCCCTGTCACCTGCATACTTGACTTGAATCTCTTTGAGTTGCGGCTGAATCAACTGAAGATTTCGTTGTGCTTTGATTTGTTTGACAAAGAGTGGAATCAACAAAATTCGCATCACAATAACAAGAGCAACAATGGAGAGTGCCCAGGTATTACCAGCACCTGGTTTCATAATGAGTGAGAGCAATGCGTGCGCTTGAACAAGAATCCAAGAAACAGCCACTTCAAGTGGGTTTAAAATAAAATCAAGCACACTCTCTCCGAATCATTGTGTTCGCTCCCGACCATCAGGATATATTGCAGGTTTCCAGTGGCCACGATCTGGTACTGGATCAAGGCCACCTTTGGTGAAAGGTGTGCAGCGACCCAATCGATACACCGTTAAGACTAGACCTTTGAAGGGTCCATGTGTTTGCAGTGATCCAACGGCATATTTTGAACAACTTGGATGGTAACGGCAAACGTCACCTAAAAGCGGCGATAGTGTCTTTTGGTAAAGCCTGATGGGCAGGATCAAAAGATAGGCGAGGGCCTTACCTAGTGTGTTCACCCAAAGCAGGTCATAGAGTTTCATCAACCAACTGCCTTACGCACAGCTTCTTCCCATTCATCAGTTGATGTGTCTTTTGAATGGGCAAGAACTACCACATCAAAACCTTCAGCATGAGTGGAAAAAAAATTCTTTAATGCGGAACGGATCTTTCTGGCAGTAGTGTGACGAATGACTGAATTCCCTATTTTTTTAGGGGTTATCGCACATCCTCTGCTTGTTGAATCAGTGTTCAGAACAAAAATTACACCGAGTTTGCTGGGTACACGTTTGCCTTTTCGCATAGCAAACTGAATATCTTTTGAGAGATGAAGACGCTGCGATCTGGGCAGCATGACTTAGACAGCTAGACGAGCGCGACCTTTGCGGCGGCGTGCGGAAAGCACAGCGCGACCAGCGCGGGTACGCATACGTAGGCGAAATCCGTGGGTCTTAGCACGGCGCCGATTGTTTGGCTGAAAGGTGCGTTTGGACACGTGAATTCCTCCTCGTTGAGCGGGCGAACCGTACGGTATTTAGGGGGTTTTGGTCAAACTGAGGCCTGTGGACAACTCTTGCATTTCCAGCCGAGAGGGTCTACATTGCGCCACCTTGCCGTCCACAACCTGTGGAAACCACTGTGGATGGTGTGACTAAAGTGAACTGGACCTGAGGAGGATCTGTGGAAGAAACCACTCAGGCCACCACCGTAGCCGACGACGAGTTGAGCGGGGTTTGGGCTCAAGTCCTCGATCAGACCCTCACCACTGAGAGTGTGGAGGGCTCCCAAAGGGCCTTCATCAATATGAGCCGTCCGGTTGCCCTTATCGACGACACCCTGCTTCTGGCTGTGGCCAACGATATGACCCGCTGGGTTATCGAATCCCGGTATCAAGCCAGTATTTGTGCCGCTTTAAGCACAGCTTTCAGCCGCCAGATTGGTTTGGCCTTCAGGATTGACCCCCAAATCGGACCCTCTGACCCCATCGAGACCGACATTATGGCCGACTCGGTCACCCAAACCCCAACACCTTCAATTGAGTTACAAAATGATGAGAGCCGGCTGAATCCCAAATACACCTTTGAAAACTATGTGAAGGGCGTTAAAGCTCTAGCGGCGAGTGCTGCGGAAGCAGTCGCTGAAAATCCTGGCACGTCCTATAACCCACTTTTTATCTGGGGAGCAAGTGGGCTTGGAAAAACCCACCTGTTGCACGCGATAGGTAACTACACCCGAAGTTTGTATCGGGGAAGTCGTGTTCGATATGTTTCAAGTGAAGAGTTCACGAACGAATTCATTAATGCAATCCGTGATGACAAAGCTGCAGAGTTTCAACGGAAGTATCGTCAGGTTGATGTTCTACTCGTCGATGACATCCAATTTCTGAGTGGTAAGGTTCAAACTCAGGAAGAATTTTTTCACACCTTCAATACGTTGTATAACGCAAACAAGCAGATCGTGATTGCATCCGATTTGCCACCGAAAGATCTACCTGCATTTGAAGCGCGTATGCGCTCTCGATTCAATCATGGTTTCATGATTGATATCACACCACCAGATTTAGAAACTCGTATCGCTATCCTTCGAAAGAAAACATTACAAGAACGTCTCAGTATGCCAGTTGAAGTTCTTGAATACATTGCATCGAAAGTTTCTACGAACATCCGAGAACTTGAAGGTGCATTGATTCGAGTCACAGCATTTGCAAATCTCAATGGACAAACTCCAGACCTTGCTATGGCAGAACTCATCCTTCGTGATCTTGTAGATGAAGAAGTCACACCTGAGGTGAGTGTTTCTGTCATTATGGAAGTTATCGGTAATTTCTATGGTTTCACTATCGAAGAACTCACAGGAACTTCTCGTAACCAGCAACTAGTAACTGCTCGCCAGATGGCTATGGCGCTCTGTAACGAGTTGACGTCACTGTCGCTTCCAAAAATTGGTAAGGCGTTTGGAAATCGTGATCACACAACTGTGATGCATGCAAGAGACAAGATAAAGAACTTAATCTCCAATGAGAAGAAGTACTTCAACGAATACACAGAATTACGCCAAAGAGTATTGAGTCACTCTCGTTAAAAGATGTGTTTTATTTTGAGAAACCTAGATTCTGTTTTTTTAAAGCCTTCTTTAGGATGATTAATGTGTTTGGTCCAATACCATGCATTTGAAGTAAATCAGTCTCAGAGTATTTAGTTAGATTTTTGAGCGTGAAGATTTTGTTTTCAACAAGTGCCCTTCGGGCAGGTGCAGCAAGATGTAAATCTCACCAGAGGGAATCTTTTGTGTTGTGTTTTTTTACGTCAACGGCTTCTTGTTTCCCTTTACACTGAGTGAGTCGGGCACGAATTAGTTTTTTAAGAAGTGCTTTTGGTAAAGGTTTATCTAGTGGGATATGAAGTGCACTTAAAGTTGTGAAATATTTAGAAAGCTCAGATCGAAAATTTGGTAACACACTTCCACTAAATGGGTAGTACCCAACGTATGTTTTATTCGCTAATAATCCGGCAACGATGTTTCCGTCTACCTTGAATGCCGGCATTCCATAGCTCACTACTTCTTCGGCATCTGGAACTATCTCAAGGATTCGAGCCCTCATCGTAAGCATTGTTGGTTGGTGGGTGAGAGGGGCTTTCGAATAGTGCGCTCGCACCGCTTTGGGGAGGGAATTCACGTGTGAATGGTATCTATTTCGCCTCTCCACACCTGTGTATTACCTGTGGATAACTTGCGTCACAGTTGTCACATAATTCTCACCAGCCACGAGGTTGTGGATGGATGAGGAGGTGCTTGTGGAAGTCGAATGTGGGAGGGCCAAGTCCTCCACATTCCATCCAGAAGTTGTCCACAGTTTTGTACTTGATATCCACAGGCTATTTTTAGGATTTACGCACGGAAATTCGGGCAAATAACACTTTTCCACACTGTCCACAGTGCCTATTACTACTACGAAACTAATATATAAAAATAGATCTACACATACTCTCCCTCAATCCTGTGGACGGGATATGTCAGGTTGATGCCTGATACTTCGCTCGAACCAAGGGGGAAGAAAGAATGACTAAACCAAACTATACCCACCTCACGCTTGTGGTGGATCGCTCAGGCTCCATGAGTTCGATGGCTCGTGAAGCCAGCCAAGGCATTGAGAATCTCATCCAAAGCCAATTTGCTGAACCGGGCAAGTTCTCAGTGACCTTACTTGAGTTCGACACCGAGTTCAACACTCAGTGCCGGCTCGCTGACACACCTATCGGCTACCACCTCGTACCACGCGGCAGCACCGCGCTCTTCGATGCGGTAGGTCTAGAAATCGTCTCTACCGGACAAGATCTTGCGAACCTCAAAGAAGATGAACGGCCAGAGAAAGTCCTATTTGTCATAGTTACTGATGGCATGGAGAACGCAAGTCGTGAGTACACGATCATCAAGTTGCGTGAAATGATCCAACATCAAAAAGATGCTTACGCTTGGGACTTTCAGTTTATCGGCGCAAATGAGGCCGCATGGCAAGGTGAAGAGCTAGGTATCAAAACCTCACGAAATACTGGCACTGCGAAAGGATTCGAGACCACCTACAAAATGGTTGATGAAGCTATCAAGGTAACCCGCAACAAAAAGCCATCTGAGGGTATTGTGCTGAAAGAAATCATCCTCGATGATGATGCGGACGATTTACCCTAACCCGTAGATGACTATTCAGGGCAGGTCTGCCACGATTAGCCGCCTGAAAAGGAAGTGTTATGAAAGTACGGATTGAGCGAGACAAACTTGCCGACGCAGTCGCGTGGGCAATGCGAGGATTAAGTAGTTCGCGTATTGGTGGGAACAACACCATCGGAATCGAAGCGGGTGTCGGAACTTTGACACTTGTGGCATACGACCGCGATACCAGTGCTCAAGCCGAAGCTGATGCCGCAGTCGATGTTCCGGGAAGTGTGATTGTTCCCGGAAAATTACTTGCAGAAATCACGAAAACACTTCCATCTTCCGCAGTGCAATTATCTGTCGTTGACGGATCTCTCCGAGTTGAATGCGGAAAGTCTTCATTCGATATTCCACTAGTAACAGTTGGCGACTTTCCACATATGCTTGAAGTTCCAGGACTACTTGGAACCATCAATGGTGGACAACTTGCAACAGCTCTCGGCCAAGTAGTAATTGCTGCTGCAAGTAATGACACCTTGTCGAACTTAAGTGGTATTCATTTTGAATTCAATAAATCACACATCACACTTGCTGCTACCGATCGTTATCGATTAGCGCTTCGTGATGTTGAATGGTCACCTGCTACGACTGATGTGAACGCAAGTGCGTTTATTCCAGCGATTAAAGTCAATGACATCGCTAAAGGTTTAGCTGACTGTAGTAGTGTCAATATTTCACTCTCCACAAAAGGAGATAACTCACTCGTTGGTTTCTCGGGAGACAACAGAACCATTGCAACAACACTTCTTAATGCGAAGTTTCCAAATTATCGAGACAGTATTCCAGCACCTGGCGATATCACTGCCTATATCGATAACAATGTTCTTGCAGCAGCACTACGTCGTGTTCGACTAGTTCTTGAAGAGCGCGATAAGAGCTTCGTATCAATGGAACTTGGTACCAATGAAGTTATTTTGACTGCCCGCGGTCAATCAAGTGGTGTTGCAACTGAAACTATTGATGCTGTCATCACTGGTAAAACTGAAGAAGCGGTTCGATTCGACCCATTCAGATTCACCGAAGGTTTAAGTGCAACGAACTCACCGTGGGTGAAACTGTCGTTCATCAATAAGTCAAAACCTGTTCTGCTCACTGC
>JAURLB010000049.1 GCA_030831445.1 Candidatus Nanopelagicales bacterium
TCTCAATCTGCTCCAACTGTATGCCTGGATAAAGATGGGCAGTTAAAAAAAGGCGAGATCGATGTTCTGGTGCTTCTAGACAACAGTGGTTCGCTTGATACAACCAAAGATGGACTCGTTCCCACTGATCCCAGAGGTCAACGTCTTGAGGCACTAAACGAATTCATTGACAATTTTTCTAAACTTGGATCGGCTGCAAAGAACCTTGGTCTTGTTTCATTCGCCAACCGAGCTACCTTAATACATCCGATCGCCCCATTGAGTTCTTCAAATGCCAAAGAAGTCATTGACAAAATTGAAAGTAAATTAGGAAATCCCGATGGAGCGACAAATTATATTGAAGCTTTTGAAGTAGCGAACAAAGAGTTCAAGAGGCGCGACCCGAATAATCTCAACTGCAAAATTCTTATTTGGTTTACTGATGGTGGTTTCCAAATTGATCCGAATGAAACATCGGACGAAATTTCATTACTCGAAGACGAGTTCTGTTCGAGTAATGGTTTTGTAGCAGATATTCAAAAGAATGACATAAATACTTTTGTTGTATTCCTGGGTACAGGAACATCATCAGATGGAGACACGCAGAAGCGAATGGACGTGTCGATTGATGCGATGCAGGTTATTACCGGTGATCAAACACCATCGATTCAAGATGGAATGAACCGAAGTCCAAAGAGTCCAAAGTGCAAAGATCGTTTCGATGCTGATACTCGTCATTTAGGTGAAGTTGTTTCAGCGAGTGAAGCAAAGGACTTGATTGGCTATCTGACCGACATTGTCAATATTGCAGATGGTGGGAAATCTGTATCGAAGGAAGATTGCCCAGTTCAATCAGCAACTCTTGAATCGATGCCTATGCCATCTGGGTGGTTCATTGATTGGGTGTCAGTTACCTCTTGGGATGGGGATCTACCAAGTGCGGATTCGCTCAATTTAAATATCAAGCTCGGTGGTGACGTTAAGTCATTTTCCGACTACTTCGATCCAATAGCCGGTCAGGGGTCCACCAATGTTCGTCGGTTTGCGCTGAAGGAAGGAAAACAGGGAGACCTAAATCCTGGTTGGGTTATCGAGTCCAATGAGCTTGGACGAGCTTGTCTGCGAGCAAAACCTACCGACGTTAAGTTCCGGATTAGTGGCGATCAGCGCACACCGATCAATCCCGCACTACCTGATGATTTGTTTGCTGGGGATGCCCTGAAGTGTTTCCTTAATGGGAGCGAGACTCCTTGCTCAAGTGCGGCTGGAGAAGGTTTGATTGGCAGGATCAGAATTGAGAATGGGAAACTGTTTAGTGGAGATGAAAATGATGAAACGCTTCCTGTTTCCTTGGAAATTGGAACAACACCGAGCCTGCTCAATGACAGGTGCGTAATTGAACTTTTTGGCGAAATTCAGAAATCACAGGAAACTTTAAAGACCAGCAAATGCGGTGTTTTCCCAGCGCCGGAAGGGATTGATTTCAGAATTGAAGCGGTTGACCTATTGACCGAACTACAAGCTTGCGGATTTGGACCATGGAACGTGATGGTTGATAATGCTTCTACTACCCAGATACCCGGAGGTTCAAAGTCGGTTCTGATTTGGCTCGAATCTGATGGAGTTCCGGAAAATAAAGAGTTACCTTGTTCGGTTGCAAAATCAAGTTTGAGTTTTGTTCCTAGCTCAGAAGGAGAAAGCGGAGTCGGTTCTGCCTCGCCAATACCTGTTGTAATTGATTTCACATTGCTGAAGAAATCAAGCCCATTGTTTGCGTTGATCCTTTCGGCCCTGATGACAGCAGTAGTTTCACTGCTGTCATTGTTGCTGCTTCGAATCGTGAATATGCTGACTTCAAAAACTGTTCGCGCACAAGATCTATTCGGCTATGAAACAAGTGTCGATTTGATTCCTGGCCAATTCCAGAGAGGTGAGCTCGTATTCCCGAGTGGTAGCACAAGGTCGTTTGTCGGTGATATTGACCAAATGCAACAGGTTACGGGTAATCAGAATCAGACAATACTGAAATTCGCTTCAGTCAATTTGGCACGGGTGCTTCCTGGGTTTACGAAGCCTTTTGAAGAGTCGCGTTTAGTGTTGCAGTCAAAGGGAAGGGCTGTTTTCTGGAAAGCAAATCGCGCTGGCGATGGATTGAGCATGGCTTTTTCAAAGGCTGTCATTCTTTCAACAAATGACGCTCAGGCACCAACAGCTGAACGACCGGCAAAGGTGACGATTTCTGTCCTTGTTCCCAAGCGAGGTTTCGGTGCAGGAGTTGAAGGTGTGCAGCAACTTATACGTGAACGTGGCGATGAGTTAGCCGCCGCGCTCTTCATTGAAATGAATTCCGTCCAGACGGCTTATTCGAATAAAGAGGCTAAGTCAAAATCTGTTGTAGATGAGCCAACCTCACCTAAACCGGATGTACGCGTAGCACCTTCAGCACCTTCAACTCCATCAGCGGAACCAATGGCTCGTCCAACAGCTCCATCCATCGGTAAATCGACCCCACCACAACCACCCCAACCACCACGTAGAGATGTTTAAATTTCAATTCAAGGAGGAAAATCATGTTTAGAAGAATGTTGTTCGTAGGTCTCGGCGGTTCGGGTGGAAAGACACTTCGCGTTCTCAAACGTGACCTTAAAGAATGGTTGATCGATCATGAATGGGAGGGCGGCTTCCCAGCCGGCTGGCAATTTGTTCATATTGATACACCTCCAACACCCGATGGAATGGTTGCAGGTGGCGGAAATCTTGACCCCAACGAATATTTGGGCCTGATTGGCTCTGGTGTTCAGTTTTCTCAGGTAGCTACTCGACTTGGAAACATCTCAGGTTCAGATCGCGAACTGATTGGTTGGCGTGTAGATCCAGCTGCGCTACAAGTTCCTATCACAATGGGAGCTGGGCAGTTTCGTGCAATTGGTCGTTCGATTGCTATGTGTTACGCACAGCCAATTAAAGAACGCCTACAGCAGTCAATTGCGTTGCTGAATAACCCATCAACAGTTGCGCAACTTGGCAGTTTATATACCCATGTAGAGGACTCGAGTACGCAAGATAGCTCTGTTCCACCAATTGTTGTGATTGTTTCTTCTCTTGCAGGCGGAACGGGAGCAGGTCTACTTGTCGACGTGTGTGACACAATGCGGGCACTCGAGCCAGAGTGGGGAGGCAACTCCATTGCTTTGCTTTACACACCAGAAGTATTCCTTGGGCTCGGCGATGGTTCAGTTGGTGGCGTTCAGCCAAATAGTCTTGCGGCGATTAGCGAAGTCTTAAACGGATTTTGGTGGCACGGTGGAACACAAAATACACAGGTACCCACAAAATCACTAGCTGCACTTAAGGCTGCTGGAATTGCAAGAGAAATCGTTCAGAGCGGACCATTCTGCCCATTCCTAATTGGAAGCACTGGATCAGGAGGCGTTCAATTTACAAGTGATCGCCAACTTTTTGAGACAGTTGGAGCAGCATTGGTTTCGTGGGCAACAGATACTGAAGTTCAACAGAACTTTGTTGCTCACTCAATCGGTAACTGGGCTGCCTCTGCAACAGCCAACCAAGTAAATCTTGACGTACTTGTTAATCATGGATTGACATCTGAACCTGGTTTGCCAGCATTCAGTGCGTTGGGGTTCAGCCGAGTAAGTCTTGGAGCGAAATACCTACGTCGCTATAGCGCCAAGCGATTGGCAAAAGATGGTGCATTGCACTTGGCGAATGCTCATTTGGCTAGCGCTGAAGCTCAATCGATTATTCAGTCTCGAAAAATTGTTGACCCTGATCAGGTGTGTGACGAAATTGCCGAACGGTATGTGAGTTGGTTCTTGGCGTCAGCAAACTTGGACGAAAAAGGTCCAGAGAAGAATCAAATTCAGGATCAGATTGTTCCTGCACAATGGTGGTCGTTGTTTGATCGTGCGGTTTCGCGTGCAATAGAACTTTCAAGTCGTAATGGTTCAGCTTCAGCTTCGGATTGGCTGGAGGGGATAATTCCAGCCATTGATGCGGCCACTTCAGCCTTTGATACTGAAATAGAACCATTGGTTCAAGAGAACATTGATAAATGGTTAAAAACCCAGCCAGACCATGTCTTGTCGGTAGTAGAGGAAGCAATTTCACGTTTCGGGCTAAAGGTAACCGCATCAATTTTGATGAAAGTAGCAAACATCATTAGTCACCCAACCGAGGGAATCATTGCTGAGCTTCTTGGCGATTCCGAAATGAACAGTTACTTGCAATTTGCCAATGCAAGTTCATGGCAGGGACAATTGCGTGTTCACCTTGACGAATCAAGCAAATCAAAAATTGCTTCAGATCATCCAGCAATTGGAGAAAGCATCACTGATGCGATGAAGTATTCAACCTGTATTTCGCGTGCAGGAATTTGTGAACGAACTGCGGACTTGTTAGCTGATTTTTCCACAGGATTCCTCAAACCGCTATCACGTTCCTTGGCAGACGAA
>JAURLB010000050.1 GCA_030831445.1 Candidatus Nanopelagicales bacterium
CAAGATCAGTCATGGAGAGATGCTTTCGTCGGAGCTCAAGGCCCATTTCGCTACCGTTAAGGCAAACGAAATCAACTCGTGGGTAGCGAGAAATGGTGTTATATCCACGATTTCCAGCATTGGATTGAGTGTTAACTGCGAGGAGATTAATTGATTTCGCCAAATCCTGGATGACTGTTTCGCTTAACAATCCATGACCGTAGTCAGCCACCAGCACAATGTCGGATGTGGGCAGGAGAGTATTCAGCTTGTCTCGAAGGTTGGATTCGTCAACATTCGAAACCGGTTCGTCACTCATTATATATGTTTCAAAAACGCGAGATTCAGTGAGGCTATCTACATATCGCCGCTTGACGATGGTGGGCATAGATTTACTCTTTACAAATTCAAGACGAATGTTGCTACTTACTCGACTTCTAATGAAATCTTCATCTAGCCCATTGTCACCAATGTAAAACAACGCAGTAACTTGTGCACCAAGACCCGCACAGTGGGCAGCAATTGCCAGACTTCCACCAATTTGACGTTCGTATGAAAGTTCGCGAAATGCCAATACGGGATCTTTGCTCGACTTCCCAAGTGCCTCGCAAAGTACGTATTCATCAATAATTGCTTCTCCGATGACAAGAACTTTCAAGTTGGCTATTTGTTTCAGCGCAGTTGTTACGTCAACTTCTGAATGCTGCTTTCTAAATTCGGTCAGCCAATTTGCCAGGTGGCTGTTTTTTGTTGCATCAATTGAATTAATGATCTTGGAAGAACTCATAGTCGGTGCTTCGGTAAATTGGATGCGGCCACCCACTGAGGCAATTGCTTCGTGTTCAAGAGCTATATTGCCTGACACGTCCTTGGATGCGTCAACGTAATCAGGCCCTTTGACATAAACATTGGGTTTTAGCAACATGATCGCATCAATCGCCGTCGGAGATTCGGTTACCGCAACGAAGTCGACTACTGCAAGTGCATTGAGCATCGCAGCACGGTGCAGTTCATTAAAGACTGGTCGTCCAGGACCCTTGTTGACGTATATATCGGGAGTTACAGTTACGAACAAAAGGTCACCGTGGCTTTTTGCCTCAACAAGATGCTCAATGTGCCCCGGATGTAGGAGGTCAAAAACTCCATGGCACAACACGATTGTCTTGCCAGCATTGCGCTGGTTGACTGCAACATCAGCTAATTGGTTAAGTGATAGAACTGGAGAGGCATGTTCTTGACTGCTATCCATAACCCTCTCCGTTCGCGTATAGCCATATGTTACCCGAGCAAACTGGGTCAATCACAGCCAATGAATCTGAGAATCTTTAATCTGTCATTGAATATGAGAAGTTCACAGGAAGGTTAAGTTTGAACGATTTAGTTTTAGAGAAGGCCTTGATTCTGTGGGATGTCGATGGGACCTTGGTCGAGATGGGACGAGGACGTGAAGACAAGCACCATCGAGCGATTGAGTTAATTTCCGAACGTTCAATATCCAAACAGATCCGTCGGGGTGGTCAAACCGATTTTGAAATAATCAGTGAACTTGTACGCGTGAATGACATCGATCTAGGAGTTATCCCATCAGCGCTCGATTTGCTGGACAAACTAACTAACGATGAGTTGCATCGTCAACCATTGTTGGCAACTCCAAATGCTAAATCGACTTTAGAAGAGTTCGCTAAACGTGGATATACAAATGGGGTACTTACAGGGAACACTCGTGCTAGAGCGATAGCAAAATTGGACTCAGCGGGTCTAATTAAACAGATAAATCAATTGTATTTTTATGATGGCCAATCAGCGCAAAATAGATATCAGTTGGGCCAATACGTTTCAGAATCTCTTTCTCGGCTTGGAATAAATGATGCATTGATTGTTGGGGATACACCTTTGGACATACAGGCATCTCGTTCGGCGGGGTTTTCATGTGTTGCTGTCTCAACTGGCTCATTTAGTTCAAATGAATTGGCATCGTATAATCCCGATTTTCTCATACAAGACCTATTTGTCGGATTTGATGAATTGCTGCGCTTCATGGAGACACGATTCAAATCCGATTGCTGAATCCATATTCGTTTGACAATGACTAGGCTGTATCAGCGTGATCAAATTCGGACTGTTTAAAAATATTTGGGCTTTGTTAGCTAAATCCGAGCAGCGGAGAGCATTAGTTCTTGGCGTTTATTTGGTTATTGGCACCGTTCTGGAAGTAATGAGTGTGGGTGCGTTAGTGCCACTTATTCAGGTACTCACTCAATCAAACTTGCAGTCAAAATTTCCGATAATTGATCGAGTGTTTCCCAACTCAAGTGATCAACTTATTGTGGGAGTGATACTTGCTGGAGTCGTCTGTATTTTCTTATTGAAAGAAATATTCTTAGGCTTTAGCCTTTGGATGCAGCGTGGATTTATTGCTCGTTTAGAAACTCGATTTCAGACCGAACTTTTTGATCGATATACACGCCAGCCATATGAGTTTCATCTAACTAATAATTCATCATTACTTTCAAGAAATATTCTTAACTCCACCAATTTCACAAACAATATTTTGGATCCAATGTTTATGTTATTGACCGATGGATTTGTAACGATTGCGCTGTGTGTAGCGCTCGTAGCAATCGAACCGGTAGCAATGTTGATAACTATCTGTTCGGTGGGGGCCGTCGCAGTGATCTTTCATAACTTCTCAAAACGAAGAATTGGACAGTGGGGCGTAGAGCGTCAGCAACAGGATGGAATCAAGTTGCAGCAAATGAGCGAAACATTTGGTGGTATTAAGGAAATTAAGATGACAGGAAGGGAGGAGTACTTTAGGGAACGTTTTTCCTCAAATATTGGCCGACTTGCTCTTCTCAATAGAAAATTCACAACGATTTTGGGTATACCTCGGCTGTATTTAGAGCTGCTATCTGTCGCAGGCTTGGCGGCATTAGTACTCTCCATGCTTGCGCTAGGAAGATCATCTGAGTCCTTGCTGCCCGTTCTCGCGCTTTTTGCTGGTGGAGCATTTCGACTGATGCCCGCGATCAATAGAATTACGTTTGCATTTCAATCGCTGAGAATGGGACGACCCATAGTTGAAGTCCTCCGAGCAGATATATCGAGCCCGGTTTTTACTGAACTGAAGAACCAATATCCAGCACAGGTCGAATTTTCACACTCAATTCGGCTTGAGGATATTTCTTATTCATATCCCAACGCGGAGAGATCTGTTATCGATGGGCTGAGCCTCGAAATTATAAAGGGCTCTGAAGTTGGTATTGTTGGAACAACTGGAGCCGGTAAGAGTACGCTCGTGGACATTTTGCTGGGTTTGCTGAGACCCACTCGCGGTCGAGTGATGGTTGACGGCGTAGACATCTCTACAAATATTCGTGGCTGGCAGGATCTCGTTGGTTATATTCCTCAGTCGATTTTTCTCATGGATGCGTCAATCAGAACGAATATTGCATTTGGAATTGTCGAGAGTGAAATTGATGATGAAAAAGTAATGCGTGCGCTAAATCTCGCACACTTAACTAAGTTTATTGATGAACTGCCGAACGGAATTCATGAATTTGTTGGTGAAAGAGGGGTGAGACTTTCGGGTGGGCAGCGGCAACGAATTGGAATAGCTCGGGCTCTTTACCTGGATCCACCGATATTGGTTTTTGATGAAGCAACAAGTGCTCTTGACGTGGATACGGAAAGAGAAGTAATGAAATCTTTGGAATATCTAAGAACTGACAGGACGATTTTGATAGTCACACACCGGCTGTCAGCACTTGAGCACTGTGACCAGAGGATAACTATTGAAAACGGGGCAATTTTGAATTCTTAGAGCAGTATGTCTTGCCTCCTCAAAGTAAAGTACGGGATGTCCATGCGACTAAAGCAAATTCTGCTAGAAATCTCTTTCCATAAAAATTGCAGTGCGACGTGGTGATGTCAAGTTCAGGATTGGAAATTATCAAACGAAACTTCCAATTAAAAAACCGTGAAAAATGTTTACTAAATCTCTACGGCTACAAATGTCGCCTTATTACTTTGAGCTTATTGTATTTAAGTCAATCATTGGAAGCATAGAAGTAAGTGAGAGACTCATGGATGTATTGAATCCATCAAGATCAAGATTTTTGGAATGAATTAATAGAATAAGTCCTGGTATTGAACACTGTCATACCCAATAAATTCATTTCATTATTAGCCATGCTCTGCACGATTTGCCTTCATTTGTTGCCCATTTTAGAGTATTTCAAGCGAGTGCGTTTCTGTGTTTAGTACTGGCAATCCTTGAATAAGTTTCTGTCTTGCAGAAAAGTTGATAAAACTTATATTTCCTCGAACATCACGGCTATCACGGTATGTAGGGGAATTAAAGGCCCGTTCTGGATCCATGCGATTTAATGGCTGCTTCATTAGATCGTCGCGAATAAAGAATGCGTTATGTCCTGCAGAATTTGTTCCAATCAGCCCATAGCCAAGTCTGGTGGCAACATCATTAATTGCAGATAACGAAGCGCCCCAATATTGACCTG
>JAURLB010000051.1 GCA_030831445.1 Candidatus Nanopelagicales bacterium
CAGACAACTGTGCATCCGGAGGAACACAAGATGTGATGATGGTCCTGCGCGAGGCAATTGAAAGCGGAATTTCATCCATTGCAGTAGGTCCGATAAGGGATCCGCAAGCGGTAGCCCAACTAATCGAAGCAGGAGTCGGTACGACTAACACCTTGGAGGTTGGCGGAAAGATGGATATGCCAGCAATTCAACGCAAAGGCAATCCGCTGAAACTGACAGGCGTAGTCAAGGCGATAACTGATGGGACATACACAATCAAAGGTCCGCAGCTGACAGGCGTAAAAGCACTGATGGGTCGATCGGTCGCATTTGAAACTCCGGAAGCGACTTTGATTGTTACGGAACGCCTTCAAGAGCCGTGGGATTTGGGTGTGTTTACGAGTCTTGGTGTTGATCCACTCGATTTCAAGTACATCATGCTGAAGTCTCGAATGTACTTTCGACCAGTCTTTGCAACGTTGGCAACCGCCATCATTTACTGTGATGGTGATGGAGTAACTTCTTCCAATAATGAGAAATTTAATTTTAAAAAAATCCGTCGTCCGATTTATCCACTTGACACTGAAGCAAAATTTATCGCAAATCCAATCTTGAGTAAACAAGGAAAATAGCGTGGGGACTTTTGACCAAATTGGAATCATGATTGACTCAGGCAAATGTGGATTGCCTAATGGAACTCGTGAAGTTGTGGCTGAGGCTCAGTGGGCTGAAGAAGCTGGATTTTTTAGCGTTTGGGTTGGCGAGAGTCGACTAACAGTTGATGCAATGATTCCAATCTCACTGATTACTGGAAGTACAAAACGGGTTAAAGTTGGAAGTGGAGTTTTGCCGTATCGGACACGAAACGCTGCGTTGCTGGCTCTGTCATTTAAGACGCTCGAGGTTCTAGCGCCTGGGCGAATTCGACTTGGATTAGGTGCCTGGTGGGAACCACTCGCCACTCAAACCGGTCTGCCAAATACCAAACCCTTAAAAGCAATGAGGGAAGTAGTTGAGGTAGTAAATGCTCTGCTTGATGGAAAGACCGTTTCGTATCAGGGCGAATTTGTCAATGTTGATCGCATTAGGTTTGACGGACCAGACGACGACGAGGGTCGAGCGTATGACATACCGATCTACATCGGCGCGGTACGTCCCAAAATGGTAGAACTTGCAGGCGAAATAGCTGACGGGGTTTTACTTGATTTCCTTGTGCCACCCTCGTACACAGTGAATGCCGTCGAACAGGCGCGTTCAGGTGCGCTTAAAGCATCGCGCGACTTTGGCAAATTTGAAGTTCCACAACTCATTGGTTTTTCTGCCAGTGACTCTGATCCCGATGAATGTGTAGAGAACTGCAAAGCATTTCTCACTCAATACATTGCGCAACAACCCCATATTGCAGAATTCTGCGGCGCAGATAAGGAACTCATAGCAAGGATTCAGTCGGATGCCGGGTGGCCAGCAACCAAGGCAGATATCAAGAAGGCTATGAGACACGTTTCTGACACGCTTGTACATTCGGTAACTGCGTGTGGCACAGTTGCCCAGGCCCTTGACAAGATTGAAGAATGGATCTCGGCAGGGTGCAGTGAGCCAATATTGACGGCACTGGGAAGCAATCCAATCAGCAGTTTTGAAGCTCTGGCAAGAAAGGCAGGAATTCGAAATGTCTAAAGAGTTACTCCAACAGGGAGATTCAGTTGGCCTCGTTGATACCCCTAATGGGGTTCGGGCCAGACTGCTTCCGATTACGCGATCTGTAATTCGTGGTTTGGTGGCCCTAGTTTCGGTATGTCTTGTTTGGGAAACGATTCGTATCGTGTTTCAATTCAGCTCGGTCACAATGCCCTCGGCGTGGAGTATTTGGGAAAAGTTCTTCTCACGAAATTCGCAGGGGGAAATCTTCTATATCTTTTTGGCCAAAAATATTTTGGTAACTGGTCGGGGGGCAGTGCTAGGCCTACTCCTTGGTGCGGCTTCTGGCGTCGCCATTGGTGTATTGATCGCAACCAACCGTCTAATGCGCCGAGCATTTCTTCCATTGGTAATTTCGGCTCAGACTGTCCCTATCGTCGCAATTGCGCCTGCCATTGTGTTGTTTTTTGGCACAGGAACACTGAGTAAAACTGTGGTTGCTGGGTTTCTCACATTTTTCCCTGCAGCAGTAACAACTGCGCGTGGCATTCAGTCCGTACCTGTCGACTCGATACACCTCATGCGCACCTACAACGCATCTTGGTGGACGATATTGACAACAGTAAAGATTCCATTTGCATTGCCTTTAATCTTTGTAGGGCTTGAAACTTCAGCTGCATTTTCGGTCGTTGGGGCCATTGTGGCCGAGCTTCCATTCGGATCAAAAAATGGATTAGGTGTAATCATTCTCTCCTCATGGCAGTTCTATACGATTTCCCCTCAATCGTTGTATTGCACGGTGATTGCAACGTGCCTCTTGGGTGCATTCATCGTCGCCGGTATAAGACTTGCTGCGCGACTATCTATAGGTGGAAGACAGCACGAATTTTAAGCGTTAATAATTATTTTTATTTCCCACAACTGAAGGGGTATCAGTAATGAGCAATGAAATAGGTTTAGAAGCCATAGGAGTCTCAAAAATCTTTGATACTCCGACTGGAACTTTGCTTGCTGTTGATGACGTGAACTTAAAAGTTCCAGCAGGAGAATTTATCTCGGTGATTGGTCCATCCGGCTGCGGTAAGTCAACACTTTTGCGTATGTTTGCAGATTTGGATAGTCCGACAACTGGCAGCCTCAACGTTGCAAACTTGCCATCAAGCGAAGCAAGAATTCAACGAAAGTACGCTTTTGTTTTTCAAGCCCCAACTCTCCTGCCGTGGAAGTCGGTATTGAAAAACGTTGCATTGCCGCTCAAAATCATGGGAAAAGGTAAAGAAGAGAGAGAAAAAGTCGCGAAGGAAATGATTCATTTAGTGGGTCTTGAAGGATTCGAGAATCGATTACCGTGGCAACTTTCTGGCGGCATGCAACAAAGGGTCTCAATTGCGCGAGCACTGACCGTGAGACCACCAGTTCTACTCATGGATGAGCCGTTCGGCGCTCTTGATGAAATAACCCGAGATAGAATGAATCAGGAACTTGTAAATCTTCGTGCTACTCAACACCAAACGGTGATGTTTATCACTCACAGTATTTCCGAGGCCGTATTCTTGTCAGACAGAGTAGTGGTGATGTCTGCCCGACCAGGTCGGATCATTGCAGACATTGAAATAGATTTGCCCGAGCCGCGTACGGCTGAGTCAAGACTTCATCCAAATTTTTCTGCACACGTCACTGCAATTCGCGGTTACCTAGTTGACGCATACAATGCGCCACAAAAGTAGGAAAATATGAAAAAAGAATCCAAGCTTATTTTTTGGGTTACGAGACTTGCTCCACCGATTCTCACTTTCTCGGTATTCATTGCCATATGGGAGTCCTACGTTTATTTCAAAGACATCTCAGTTATCTTGTTGCCGTCTCCCCATAAAGTCGCGGGAGAGTTCGTAAGCAATTTTTGGCAGCTCAATAAATTTGCAAGGAATACATTATTTGAAGCGGCTATTGGATTGTTTGCCGCAACACTTTTAAGTTTGGTAATAGCCGGATCGACGTACTCATCGCGCAAATTGTCTGGAATACTCGAAAACTATTCTGCGCTGGCAAAAGCCTTGCCTACCGTTGCCATCTATCCAATTTGCACGGTCTTTTTCGGAATTGGAACAAAAGCGATCGTTGCGATCGTAACTATTGGAATCTTCCCCATCATGTTTCTGTATGTTCTAAGAGGTTTCGCAGGGGTAAGCGAGCATGATGCCCTCATGGAGTCTTTGTCAGCGGGCAAAAAACATCGTTTTGTAGATTTAGTATTACCGCGCTCGGTGTCGTACCTGATGGCTGGGCTGAGGGCTTCTGCGCCTACTGCAATCATTATCACGATCGTGGCGGAATATTTTGGGGGTGAAGTCAGAACTCTCGGCGCCTACATCCGTAGAGAGTCCTCAAATCTGCACACTCTCGAGATGTGGGGAGCAATTCTTGCCGCATGCGTTCTTGGTCTTGCGGTATTTGGATGTGTAAGTTTGATTGATCGATATTTTTCAAAATGGCGTCCAGCAAGCGATTAGAAATAGCAAAGGAGAGAATTTATGAGTGATACAAAGTCACTTCCAGTAATTTTTTTGTTTTCGATCACTGCGAATACAGGAGATCCGGAACCAGTTGTAATTCCTCGAGGAGATGGAAATCTCACTGTTGTAACTGTGATGTCTGGAACTTTCGCTGGTCCGTCAATTAAGGGGCGAGTTTTGCCGATAGCAGGAGGAGACTGGATTTCGGTTCGAGGCGATGGTTCAATGAGACTAGATGTGCGAATCGTGCTTGAAACTGATGATAAAGAAATGATCTACATGACTTATGGCGGTGTCGGCATTGCAACCAAAGATGGTGGGCTGTCGTTGCGAACGACACCACAATTTGAAACTGCTTCAACAAAATATGCTTACCTGAACTCGATTCAAGCGGTTGCTGCAGGATCAGTAGCGCCTGGGACTGTCACCTACGACGTCTACGAATTGCAGTAAGAATGGAAGCAACCTCCCGCACAACCGATTTGGTGACCAGGACAGTAACCATCTTGCGCGTGGTCGCTTCAAACCCTGGTTGTGGATTAAGCGAGATAGCTCGAAAATCAGGTATTCCCAAAGCAACAGCGCTACGTATTTTGAATTCATTTCGTAGCCAATCAATTATTTGGTTAGATGAAAATAAGGAATACCGGCTAGGTCTCGGCGCATTGGCGTTGAGCCCAGTTGGTGTCGACCGACGCATGATGGATGCACAGGTGTCCGAACAACTTGAACTTTTGGCTAATAA
>JAURLB010000052.1 GCA_030831445.1 Candidatus Nanopelagicales bacterium
GATTGGGCTTCATCACTCGCACACCACGGGGAAGGCAGGCCACACTTGAAGGATGGCGGCACTTAGGGGTCAATCCCACTGATTCAAACGCCTTGTTTTAGCCCCTCAGCCGGTTCAGAGCCTTGCTAATAAACTAGCCACTTAGCGTATGAAAGGGTGGCTCGTGGCTCCTCGCGACTCCGGTAGGCCTGTACGGTCTCTCGTATTTCTCTTCGTGATGATTGCGGTTTTGGCGGTTGGAACCTGGTGGCCGGGACAATCCTCATCGCCGAAACTTGGACTAGACCTTCGTGGTGGAACGCAGGTGACACTCACTCCGCGAACCACATCCGGCGCCGTAATCACGGACGTTCAATTACAACAGGCTGTAGAAATTATTCGCCAACGCGTCAATGGTTTGGGGGTTGCCGAAGCCGAAGTTTCAACTCAAGGTTCAGGAAACAACTCCGCCATTATCGTGAGCATTCCGGGAGTTACCGAGCAAGGAATTGCCAATGTATTGCGGCAAACTGCTCTCTTGAGTTTTCGAGCAGTTGAAAATGTCGAAGCCAACACACCAAATGCCGAAGCGCAACCACTGGTAGCACCACTTGAATTTGATGCCAATGATTCAAACTTGCAGGCAGGTTTTGCTGCACTTGATTGCTCGAAGCCAGAGGCTCGACAAGGTGGAAAGATTGAGAACACAGAAAAGTGGCTCGTTACTTGTTCTGTAGACGGATCACTGAAATACGTGATTCAACCAGCATTCATCAAAGGTGAGAGTATTGATGATGCGCGAGCCGAGATTCCACAAGGTTCATTTGACTGGGTGGTGACGCTTGATTTTGATTCACTTGGCGCAAACCAATTAGCGCAAGCATCCAATGAGCTGTATGTGAAGCCAAGTCCACAAAATCAATTTGCAATTGTTTTGGATGGACTTGTCGTGTCAAGCCCTTACTTCTCAGAACCGATACCTGGAGGCTCCGCTCAAATCACCGGTGGTTTCACTGTCGAAGAAGCACGTGAGTTGGCAAATGTTTTGAAGTATGGCGCACTTCCGCTCACACTTGATCTTGCCGAAATCACATCGATTTCACCAACTCTAGGTGAGGATCAATTGAGTGCAGGGCTTCTCGCAGGACTTATCGGGCTGATACTCGTGACTATCTATTTGCTTTTCTATTACAGAGTCTTGGGACTTTCTGCAATATTTTCTCTGGTTCTTGCCGGCTTATTCACCTATGTAGCAGTGGTAGTCCTTGGCAAGATTCTTGGGTTCACGCTGACTTTAGCTGGCATCGCCGGAATCATTGTTGCGATAGGAATCACGGCCGACTCCTTTATTGTGTACTTTGAACGTATTCGTGACGAGATACGCGAAGGTAAAGCGCTCCGTCCCGCTGTTGATGCTGCATGGAAGCGAGCACGGAGAACAATCTTGATTGCAGATGCAGTTCAATTGCTTGCTGCAGTAGTTCTGTACTTCCTTAGTGTGGGAACGGTGCGCGGTTTTGCCTTCACCCTTGGACTTACAACCGTAATTGATGCTCTGGTTGCATTCCTCTTCACGAGGCCAGTAGTGACCCTCTTTGCTAAAAACCCATGGTTCTCAAAAGGATCCAAACTCACCGGGTTGGACGCGGCTCGCTTGGGCGTTTCGAGTATTGCCACAGCACATGCTCGAAGTAATTTCACTGAGAAAGTAGGCAACTAATAATGAGTCGTCTTGGGAATATCGCAAGTGGTCTCTATCGAGGAGAGGTATCACTCGACATAGTTGGTCGAGCCAAACTTTGGTACACAATTTCTCTTGTCGTTGTCGGTATCGCAATCTTTGGTGTTTTTGGTAAAGGTTTCAATCTCGGCATCGAATTTCGAGGCGGTGCAGAATTTCAAATTGCAGTAACTGAAGACTCAGTCACCAAAGGTCGCGAGATAGTCCAGCAAGCTGGAATCGAAAATCCCATCGTGACTCAACTTGGTACGGGAACACTGCGAATTCAAACCCTGGCCTTGAGCGAGGAAGAGACCACAACAGTAATCAATGCGTTGGCAACCGGATTTGGCGTGGATGTGTCCGAAGTGCAGGTTCGTATTGTTGGACCTTCTTGGGGTGCGGATATCACTCGCACAGCATTGAATGCATTGGTCGTTTTTCTTGCCCTCGTGTCAATATTTCTGGCGTTAACATATGAGTGGCGAATGGCTGCTGGAGCACTTGTTGCGCTGCTCCACGACGTATTCATTACGGTCGGCCTTTATGCACTTATTGGATTTGAAGTTACTCCCGCTACAGCAATCGGCTTTCTGACAATTCTTGGCTATTCCCTATATGACACAGTTGTGGTCTTTGATAAAGTCAAAGAAAACACAAAAAATATTGAGCGTCAAAGTCGCTTTACCTACACTGCTGCGGCAAATCTCGCTGTGAACCAATCGTTAGTGCGTTCTGTCAACACTTCAATTGTTGCCGTTCTACCTGTAGCCGGAATTCTCTTCGTAGGCGCAGGTATTTTGGGTGCTGGTACTTTGCGTGATATTTCACTTGCACTCTTTATTGGTATCCTTGTTGGAACATACTCATCGTTAACCCTTGCAACCGTCGTACTTGTCAATCTCAAAGAACGTACGCCAGAAATGCAAGCTCTTCGTCGCCGTGCTTCGACAAAAACTTCCTTGAAGTCAAACAGTCTGCAAGCAGATGCTCTGGAAGAGAAAATCGTAGTTGAAACTGGAGTTCGCACTCAGCCACGGAGAAAGCCGCGGAGCAAACGATGAGTGCGCTTGAAACGTTGATCAGGGTAGTGCCTAATTGGCCAAGTCCTGGAGTGATGTTTCAGGATCTCACAGGAGTTTTAGCAGATGCCCAAGGTTTGCGAGAAGTAACAGATGAATTGGCCAAACCTTTTCTTGATTCTGGCGTCGACTTAGTAGCTGGAATGGAAGCCCGTGGATTCATCGTTGGAACAAGCGTTGCGCGAGCACTTAATGTTGGATTTTTAGCAATGCGAAAAGCCGGAAAA
>JAURLB010000053.1 GCA_030831445.1 Candidatus Nanopelagicales bacterium
AAGAAGGTAGCAAAGAAGCGCGTAGCTAAGAAAGCTGCTGTTAAGAAGGTAGCAAAGAAGCGCGTAGCTAAGAAAGCTGCTGTTAAGAAGGTAGCAAAGAAGCGCGTTGCTAAGAAGAGCACCGCTAAGAAGGCTGCTCCAAAGAAGGTAGCAAAGAAGCGCAAGGTCGCTAAAAAAGCAGGCGTAAAGAAGGTCGCAAAGAAGACCGTTCGTAAAGCTGCAAAGCGTCCAGCCCGCCGTAAGGCTGCAAAGAAGGCATAAGTTCTTCGATTGAAAAGACCCGCGCCAATTTGGTGCGGGTCTTTTCTATTATGCCCTCGTGTTAACTCCTGGAACCGTTAGCCCGCGACTGAGCGTGCCGAACAGCATTGTTCGTCCGCCGTACGTATCAGAGCGAACGGCCGAGCCTGCGAAGTCGTCACTTGTTCAGAACGATGACGTCATTGAACGAATGCGAATTGCTGGATCAATAGCGGCAGCAGCACTTCGAGAAGTGGCGTCACATATAGCGCCCGGTGTGACGACTGACGAACTGGATGTCATTGGTCACGAGTTCCTCTGCGATCACGGCGCTTATCCATCGACATTGGGATACAAAGGTTTTCCAAAGAGCCTATGCACCTCCATCAACGAAGTGATCTGCCATGGAATTCCTGATTCGACCCGACTCGAAGCGGGTGACATCGTCAACATCGACATCACCGCCTATATCAACGGAGTGCATGGCGACACCAACGCAACCTATCCAGTGGGGCAAATCTCAGATGAATTGACATTACTCATTGAGCGAACAAGGACTGCGCTCGATCGGGCTATCGCAGTAGTTGCTCCGGGACGAGAAATTAACATCATTGGTCGAGTTATTGAGTCGTATGCCAAACGCTTTAACTACGGAGTGGTGCGGGACTTTACGGGTCATGGCATTCACACTGAATTTCATAGCGGTCTCATCATCCCCCACTTTGACACCGATCAGTTTGCGGACGTCATGCAACCAGGCATGACTTTTACCATTGAACCAATGTTGACTCTTGGCACTTTTGAATGGGACATGTGGGATGACGGCTGGACAGTTGTCACAAAAGATCGTAAACACTCAGCGCAGTTTGAGCATACGCTCGTGGTCACTGAGTCTGGAGCCGAGATACTTACCCTATGAAACAAACGTTATGTATTGATGTCGGTGGAACGGGTATCAAAGCGGCACTTGTAAGTCCTGCTGGTGAACTTTTGTCAGAGCGCATCAAAATAACAACCCCATACCCATGTCCTCCCGAACGATTGCTTGAAACATTTCGCGAGATTGCGGCAACTTTTGAAACATTCGATCGGGTTACGATTGGATTTCCTGGTCTCGTTCGCCATGGTGTGGTATCACACGTACCCGCCTTGAGTCGCGCAACGTATGGAGGGAAGACCGATAAAGCACTACAAACTCAGTGGCGAGGATTCACGTTGGAACTTGCAGCCACAGATGTCTTTAAAGTCCCAACACTCGTGGCTAATGACGCCGACGTTCAGGGTGCAGCGGTCATCACCGGACAGGGCTTTGAATTTGTCATGACACTTGGCACAGGTGTGGGCACTGCCCTTTTCAGTGACGGGCATTTGATTCCGCACCTCGAACTTTCTCATGCACGTTTTCGAAACCGAGAATCCTTTGATATCCAACTTGGAAATGCTGCCCGAAAACAAATTGGCAACACCCGCTGGAGTAAACGTGTACTCAAAGCTGTAGAAGCATTTGATAGTTTTCTGTATTTCGACCAAATTCACATTGGTGGCGGTAATGCAGAATTCTTGCGAGATGTCTCTCTTCCGCCGAAGGCACGGATAGTCAGTAATGTGGCAGGACTTTTGGGTGGGGTTCGACTGTGGGACCTGGAAAGCAAATAACCTCTAAAATCGTCTCATGGCAAAGTGGTTGACAAAACAACAGCAGGAATATTGGCGTTCCTTTCTTTCTGTCATGCATCTCTTGCCGGATGTGTTCTCCCATGATCTGAAAGAACACGGACTATCACTCTCTGACTATGAAATCTTGGTGCGATTGTCCGAAGCAGATTCCAAAGCGATTCGCATGAGTGAACTAGCACGTCAAACCTTAGCGACTCGGAGCCGACTGACCCATCAAGTTGATCGATTGGAAGACCAAGGGCTCGTCACCAGATACACCTGTTCCCAGGACAAGCGAGGGTTATGGGCGCAATTAACCGATGAAGGTTACGGATTACTTGTCACCCTTGCGCCAATCCACGTTCAAAGTGTTCGCAAGAATTTAGTGGACGTTTTAAGTGAGCGAGAGCTAGAGCTCTTGGGAACCATTTCGGACAAGATTCTCAATTCTCTGCCTGAAGAATTTCAAGCGAAATCCTTGAGCATTTCAAAGGATGCACATAAACGAGATGAATAATTCATCAATGAGACTGTACCCATATTTGCTCGCAATCTTTGCTGCGCTATTGTTGATTTCAAACATTTCGGCAGTCAAACTTATTCAATTTGGTCCAATTATCACAGATGGTGGCGCATTTCTCTTCCCACTCGTTTATGTCATTGGGGACATCTTGGCTGAGGTGTATGGGTTCAAAGCCACTCGACGGGCAATTCTCACTGGATTTTGCATTTCAATTCTTGCTGCACTTACCTTCTGGGTCGTACAACTTGCACCGTACCCTGCCGATTGGACAAACCAGGACGCGTTCAGTTCAGTCCTCGGATTTGTACCACGAATTGTCCTTGCCAGTGTTGCAGGATTCTTGGCAGGTCAATTACTTAATGCCTATATTCTGGTGAGAATCAAGGCACGCTTTGGTGAGGGCAAACTTTGGGCTCGGTTAATTGGATCTACGGTTGTTGGAGAATTTGCAGATACGTTGATTTTCTGCACGATAGCGTTCTACGGTGTAATTAGTGGCGCAGAATTCGTCAGTTATGTCATATTTGGATATCTTTACAAGACCATTATTGAAATCTTCTTACTCCCCATTACATACCCAGTTATTGGGTTTGTTAAAAAGTTTGAGGCGTCGAAAAGTAACGAGCTAAAAAGTCTTTCTTAAACTCGAAATACGTACCATCCAAGATTGATCGACGAATGTCACTTACAAGTTTGATCGTGAAATATTCATTATGGATTGTCAATAACGTAGCAGCCAACATTTCCTTAGCCTTGATGAGATGATGAATATATGCACGTGTGTAATTCGTACATGTGTAGCAGGCGCAAGCGTCTTCAATTGGACTGTACTGTCGACGATACTCGGCCTTATTGACGTTGAAGCGACCTTGAGCCGATAGCGCACTTGCATTTCTGGCAACCCGTGCCGGTGCAACGCAATCAAACGTATCCGCGCCATTCTCAATTGCTACGAAGAAGTCATCGGCCTCACCGATTCCCAACATATGCCGGGGTTTGCTCTCGGGGAGTTCTTCAGTCATCCACGAAATGATGCTTCCAAGTTGATGCTTATCCAATGCACCACCGAGACCGAAGCCGTCGAATTCCATAGCGCCAAGGTCGCGAGCGGCTTTCCTAC
>JAURLB010000054.1 GCA_030831445.1 Candidatus Nanopelagicales bacterium
GCATTGGGCTGTTGCATACTTGGTTCAGGCAGGCGCTATCGAGCGACCAGCCCGCGGTGTAATTCGGTTGACTGGATTTGGGCAGGAATTGCTCAACGGTCCGATTGAGAATCTTTCTAAGGAAGTGTTGGACGAATCTGCAGGGATTAAGGCTTGGGCAAAGCGAACTAAAGAGAAAAAGCAGATTAAACGTGCGACCAGTCAGACCGGATTCGGCTCTAGCTCTGAAGATGATCCAGATGGAAGTGAGTTTGATGACGACTCAATTAATGATGATGACTTAGACACCACGCCAGAACTTAAAGCCCCAGTTGTCCGGCCATCACTTAGTGAGATTTACACAGTTACGCCCCAATCAATTGAAACAATTCTCAGTTGGGTCAAATCGAAAGAAATTGCAATTCCTGAAATTCAACGACCATTTGTGTGGGAACGAACTGACGTCCGAGATCTTCTTGACTCTCTGTATTCAGGATTTCCAGTCGGCTATCTAATTACGTGGAAAAACCCGACGGTTCGACTCAAATCCGGCGGACTGTCAAGTGGTCGAAAGATTCTTATCGATGGGCAGCAGAGAGTAACTGCCCTGATGACGTCGCTCCTCGGTGAAAAAGTTCTCAATGATGACTATGAAGACCTGAGAATGATCATCTCATTTAATCCACTTACGGAAGAAATAGAAGTAGCTAACGCCGCACTAAAGAACAATCATTTGTGGGTGTATGACGTCGCAGATGTGTTTACTTCTACGAAGTCGATTTATACGATGGTAAAGGATTATTGCGAGCGTAATAACTGCACGAATGAGCAGGAAGAGCAGGTCGCTCGAGCCTTTGGGCGCCTTGAAAAAATCAAGTACAACCAAATAGGCATTATTGAGCTCGATCAATCGCTAGAAGTTGAATGGGTCCAAGAGATTTTTAAGCGAGTGAACTCACAAGGCAAAAAGCTCTCACAAGCTGACTTTGCAATGTCAAAAATCGCCGTTAACGAAAAGTTCGGCGGAAATATTCTTCGTAAGGCCATTGACTATTTCTGCCACTTTTCCCGTGCACCAGAGAAGCTTGATGACATTTTTGATCGAGACAAGGAGTTCTCGGGTACCTCCTATGCAAGTGGAATGCGCTGGTTAAAGAATTTTTCGAGCGATATCTACGACCCTTCCTACACCGACATGCTGCGAGTCGCAGCTATGAGCGAATTAGGGCGAGGAAAGCTCTCAGATGTAGTTGCACTTCTTTCCGGTCGTAATTTTGAAACCAAGGAGTACGAGGAAGCCGTAGAGGAAGAATCGTTTGCTCGATTGGCCGAGGGTGTTCAGCGGTTTATCAATGAAACGCAATTCACAAAATTTGTACAGATCATTCGTTCAGCTGGATTTATTTCAAGTGATTTACTTTCTTCGCAAGGTGCCTTGAATTTCGCTTACATTCTCTATTTGCGATGCAAGCGAGAGGGCTTAGATCCTGCGGATATCGAACAGCTTGTAAGAAAGTGGTTTGTATTCTCACTATTGACATCGAGATATTCGGGCTCATTTGAGTCTCAGTACGATCAAGATTTCCGTCAAATGTTGTCTGCCGGTACGCAGCAAATGATTAAGACTGTGATCGATTCCAGGTCTGGAGATGGATTCTGGGAAGGGCTCCTGCCTCAAGTAATGGATACATCAGCTGCACGAAGTCCATATTGGAATGTGTTCCGTGCCTCCCAGATATTTATGAAGTCCAAAGGATTCCTTTCAACAGAGATTTCGACACAAGATCTAGTTGATCTAAAGGGTGATGTGCATCACATTTATCCAAAGGGTTATTTAAAAGCAAAGGGATACAAGCCAGGGCAGTACAACCAAATTGCCAACTTGGTTCAAATGCAAACTGAAATTAATATCCGTATCGGAGCAAAATCTCCGAATCAGTATTTCGCCACGCTTGTTTCACAAGTTTCCGGCGGTAACCAGGAATACGGTGGAATACGAAGTCGTGAGAGGTTGATTGAAAATTTGAAAGAGCACGCTTTGCCTCTCGACCTTCTAGAAAGTGAAATTCCATACGAAGATTTCTTGATCCTTCGACGAAAACTAATGGCCGCAAAGATTCGTGAATATTTCGAAAAGTTGTAGCTGGAAGGCGGGCATAAGTTAAGGGCAACAGAGGTGCAGGCGACCCGCTGATTTCCCGCAGCGTAGGCTTGTTCTTCTAAGAAGTCGGGAAAGAGTGTTCTGATATGGCCACAAAAAAGACCACAGCAAAGAAAGTCGCAAAGCCGGAAGCACCAGTGTTTCAGCAGGTATTCAAGACTGTTGACGACCTTCTCCGCAAAGACGCTGGCTGTACATCTGAACTTGACTACACAGAGCAGTCATCATGGCTGTTGTTCCTCAAATACCTCGATGCTCTAGAGCAAGACCGAGAGCAGGAAGCCAAACTTGTAAACAAGAAATACGAATACATCCTCGACAAGAAATATCGTTGGAGCACATGGGCGGCACCACGCAACGCTGAAGGCGCTATTGACTACAACACAGCACTCACAGGCGAAGACCTCATCGAGTTCGTCAACGGCAAACTCTTCCCATACCTCAAAGGCTTCAAACAACGGGCTGCCAGCACCAACACCATCGAATACAAAATCGGTGAAATCTTTGACGAAGTGCGCAACCGTATGTCCAGTGGCTACAACCTTCGCGACATCATCGACCAACTTGATCGCCTGCAGTTTGGCTCACAAAACCAGAAACACGAACTCTCCGACTTGTACGAAGTCAAAATCAAAAACATGGGTAATGCGGGCCGCAACGGTGGCGAGTACTACACACCTCGCCCACTCATTAGAGCCATCATCAACGTTATTGATCCCAAAGTTGGCGACACCGTGTATGACGGAGCAGTGGGATCAGCAGGATTCCTTTGCGAAGCCTTCGAATACATGTCCAAACAAGACGGCATGACAACGAGCAGGATGAAGACACTGCAAGAAAAGACTTTCTACGGCAAAGAAAAGAAGTCGCTTGCATACGTCATTGCGGTCATGAACATGATCCTTCACGGAATAGACGCACCAAACATTGTTCACTCAAACACACTCGGTGAGAACATCAGTCTCATTCAGGAAAAAGATCGGTACGACACTGTTCTTGCGAATCCTCCATTCGGTGGTCAGGAACGTGCCGAGGTGCAGCAGAACTTTCCCATTA
Organism: Candidatus Nanopelagicales bacterium; assembly: GCA_030831445.1. Taxonomy (GTDB): domain Bacteria; phylum Actinomycetota; class Actinomycetes; order S36-B12; family UBA5976; genus JAFMIT01. Next base: position 3,197 of record JAURLB010000054.1, read on the forward strand.
AAACAGGTGAAACCGCCTACCTGTTCTTGCAGCATTTCATCAAGATTCTAAAAGCTCAGGGTCGCGGCGGTGTAGTAATCAAAAACACCACACTCTCCAATGTCGATAACGCTTCAGTTGCCCTACGTCGACACTTATTGGAAACCTGCAACTTGCACACAATTTTGGATCTCCCTGCGGGGGCATTTCAGGGCGCTGGTGTGCGCACTGTTGTGCTGTTTTTTGATAAAGGTACTTCAACCAAGAAAATTTGGTACTACCAACTCAATGTTGGACGCAGTATGGGCAAAAGGGACCCCCTCAATGACTCTGACCTGGCCGATTTCATCAAGTTGCAGAAAACTAGGGAAACCTCAGCCAACTCGTGGTTAATTGATATCGCCGATGTTGATACAACTACCTATGATCTGACCGTACGCAACCCTAACTCTCCTGGACCCGTTGAACTCGGAACGCCAAATGACATCCTCGAAGAAATCAGGATTCTCGATGCGCGGGCAGCAACATTAATAACCGAACTTTCAAAGATGCTGAAATGACCGATTGGCCAGTTAAAACCCTTGGCGAAGTGTGTGAGGTTGCGCGTGGTACTTCAATTACGCGTAAAGAAACCAGCGAAGGAAAGATTCCAGTGGTCGCTGGAGGGATTGATATTGCATATTTTCACTCCGTTCAGAATCGACCAGCAGGCACAATAACTGTCAGTTCATCTGGTGCGAATGCAGGGTTTGTGAATCGTTGGGAAGTACCAATTTTTGCGTCCGATTGTTCAACGGTTGTTGCACACGAAGGAGGCATGGTTTTTGGTGACTATGCGTTTCGTTTTTTGCAGTTCAAACAAAGCTTTATAAATGCTGAGTTACGACGTGGGGCAGCACAGCCACATGTTTATGCGAAAGATATTGCTGCGATTGAGATCCCAGTGCCGCCGTTGGATGAGCAGAAGCGAATTGTTGCGCTACTTGATGCTGCAAATGCGCGAGTCACTGAAGTCACTTCGTGCTATGTGCAAGCCCGTAACCACGCAAACAACCTTTTCACCAGCGCATTGAGCTCTGCACTTGAAGGCAACCCCGATTGGCCAGTTAAAACCCTCGGTGATATTTCAGAGATTTCGTACGGATACACCGAATCTGCAAAAAGCGAGGATGTTGGCCCGAAGTTTCTGCGAATCACAGACATCAAGGATCGTGGCGTGAACTGGGACGATGTTCCGTACTGTCCGATTGATGATGTCCAATTGAATCGTCATCGGTTAGGGGATGGAGACATTGTGTTTGCGCGGACTGGGGCAACTACTGGAAAGAGTTTTCTCGTTGCTAAACCTCCGCTTGCCGTCTGTGCTTCCTACTTAATTCGGTTAAGGACTGATAAGAAAATGGTGTCGCCAGATTTTCTTAATCTCAATTTCCAGACAAATGCATATTGGACGCAAGTGAACGAAGGGATGTCAGGAGCTGCCCAAGGTGGATTCAATGCCTCAAAACTCGGCGCTCTTGAGATCCCAGTGCCGCCGTTGGAGGAGCAGAAGAAGATCGTTGCACGACTGGATGAGATGAAGGCGAAGACTTCGGAGATGGTTGCCGCATATGATGCGAAACTGACTGCGGCGAAGAATCTGCGTCAGTCGATTCTTGAGGCTGCGTTTGCGGGAGATTTGTAATGGCACGTAATGAAGCAGAGACTCGTGCAGAGTTGATTGACCCAGTTCTGGCTTCGGCTGGTTGGGGTCAGGTTGATGGAAGTCGTGTCGCGCGGGAGTATGTGATTGCGCCTGGCCGTATTTTGGGTGCGGGTCGTCCGCAGCAGCGATTGATTCTTGATTATTTGATGTTGTATCGCAACCGTAAGTTGGCGGTTGTCGAGGCGAAGGCGGAAGACAAGCCTCTGACCGAGGGGCTTGGTCAAGCAAAGCAGTATGCAGAGAAGTTGGGTGTGCGGTTTGCATATGCAACGAACGGCCTCGGGTTTTATGAGGTTGATATGGAAACTGGTGTCGAAGGACCAGTTCCAGCGGTGCCGAGCCCTGAAGTGTTGTGGCAGCGTACGTTTGCAAGCACATCAGTTTTGGAGACAGAACTCACCGATATTCCGTTCGAGTCGAACGGTGGTGTGTTTGGTGGTCGCTACTACCAAGACATCGCTGTTGAAAA